>CAZGDK010000001.1:0-70754 GCA_964525155.1 uncultured Smithella sp.
GCGCCAGTTCCATCCCTCAGATTATTAAAACCTACAGGATGAAGTGCGCCGAAGGACTGAGCGGATCTTATCTGGCCGTTTTGATGATCGGGATGACATTAATTCTCTTGTATGCTCTGCACGTCAACGACGTCATCTTCATTTTGGGAAACGGCATTTCACTTTCATTGACGGCCGTACTGATAGGCTTGAGGTATCATTACAGGAAAGGCGCAAAAAAAAACGAAAATTGAATTCATGGAGGCAGAGAGGATTGAATGAAGAAAACGTCGAAAAAGAATACTTCAGGCTGTTATATCAAATAGTTAAGTAGGTTTGTCTTGCGTTTTTGCGGCATTGAGGCAACAAATTACAAAAAGATTCAAGCATTGCGCAAAGCAAACCGATAGAAAACACAGAACAAAGCTAATCAAAACTCTATCGGATTCAATAACAAGCACCTATTAAAGGTGACAGAATATGCTCATGAGAATTCCTGAAAAGTCTTTGGAAGATTCAATTCTTGAAGCGGCCGGAAAGCGAAGGGCCATAATCATGACAGCCAAAGCACATCAAGAATTCGGCCCATGCGTATCTCTTCTGCCCATTAAAGAACCGCTTCCAAAAGCACTGCAAATTCCGAAAGATCAGGAAGCACATGGTGGCCATTTTATTCGGCTACCATCTTTCTTTTCGGAGGGAAACGATAATGCCTGAGGGGAAAGAAGAATTTTATAAGAAAGTATATGAAGATTTAAAAATCGCCGGCTACCAGGTCTTCAGTGAGAACGAAATCCCCGGCAAGGGGCTCTCACATAACAGTAAACCGGATTATATCGCTGTGAAGGGGAACAATATCATTATTGGTGAAATAAAATCTCCTGCGGAACCATCGACCACATCCAGCTGGCGGCAAATTCAAAGCAGTGACGGTGATACGTTCAGAAAAACAAGGCGCGAAGTTGCCAAACGGGAAGCTAATGGTGAATTGCCCAAAGTTATTGGCGGTCATGTCATTATAATTTGCGGACAGATACCGGATTATTTTGAAAAGCTTGGTAAGACTTACAACCTGCCAGCATCGATTAAAGACAAAGGAAATTTCCTGGCAGGGTACTCGTTACCTATACATGAAAAGTTAAATGCTGAGGCGGCCTTCAAGGAAGGCGGGCATACAATCAAGGCGAAAGTAGATGTTGCGAATGAGACATTAACTTTTATTTTTTCATTATTCCAGTCTTGATAAAAAGTTTCTGAAGATAGTGATCATATTTAATTGAAGCGTATTGGACAAACACAAAAATAGAGGAGAATAAAATGGGAAAGACTTTTGAATTAACTTACCCTGAGTTGATGCTCGAAAATTTAAATAAACAAATTATCAGGCTTACTAGTCATTGTTTTGCAAACGGATATAAGATGGAAGAATTAAAAATCATCCTAAAAAAATTATGGACGTTACAGATTCTTGCAAACCGTTATGTAATAGCAGTAAGTGGTCTTCAAAATGTCGGCAAAACCACATTAATGAAACTGATTTATCAAATCCCTGATGAATATGTTCCTGAAAATCAAGGGAGAGGGGAAAAAATACCGGTGTTAATCACAGAAGATGCCGATCTTGCAGAATTCAAGACGTTTTCCATTCACATTACGGAGGTGACTGATAGGACTGATGGTGTCGCTGTCAATACAAAAGAAATTTCACCGGACGAATTTAAAGCGGAAGCACTGGAACCAAGTGCTGATTGTATAATGCTTGAATTGAAAGTGCCCGCTAAGTATTTTGGGGGAAAGGAAAAGTCATTCATATTGCTACCCGGCATTGAGGAAGTAAAATCAGAATGGCAGGATCTAGTGCGAATTTCATTAATTGGCGCGGCTGGCTGTGTGTTTCTGTTTAACTCCACAGAATATTCCAACATTAAGAACAAGGAAGTTATTGATAGCGAGATTAAAAAAGGTTTTGAAAATGCAAAACCAATTTTTATATTAAGTAAGTCAGATCAGAGCAATGATGAAAATGCCGGATTGAAGCAAACCATTTTAAATGATTTTGGTTTAAAAGATGAGAGCGACAGAGTAATTTGCACCGGACTGAAAAACACCGATAAATGGATGAAAGATTTTGAAATCTCAATCAAAAAGTATTCCAGAACAACAAAGGTTTTCAGAAAGAGACAGATCCAAAGCCTAAGTGATATCCTGAAGCAATTGGATGCATGTTTAATTGCTATTCATGATGAAATATTTCAAGAAAAGATTATTGATGAGTTATCACCAGGAAGACACACTGTTAAAAAAGTAAGTGAAGCGATCAAGGAGGCTACATCGGATTTAAAGAAGAAATTTGACAGAGCGCTACGTTCTGAACTGAATAAACATGTAAATCTTTCGCAACGCAAGATAACTGACTTACTCCTCGAAAAAGACTTCTTGGATAAATTAAAAGAATTTTTTGTGGGGAAGTCGCTGAAAGATCAAAAAGAACTTAATGAAAAAATTGAATCTGCATGGAATGAATATAATCCTCAAGAGATAACATACCGAGCTACTGCTCAAGTGATCAATTACAGACTAGACAGTAATTTTAAAAATATTTCGAAAAGCATCGCAGATCAATATCAGAAGCTTCTAGCCTTATCTTCAGGTAATTCAGGATCATCAACGCCCCCTGACAACCCCGATGAAATGTTTATGAATGATATTGCGATTCTTACATGCATTAACTGTCAGCAAAAAGTGAATTTATCAGACAAATTCGAGAGAAATTTGAAATATCTTCCAGCTTTATGCCTGACAGAAATATTAAATGAGTATTACGTTGAAAATATCAACAAGCATTACTTCACGCCAACAAAAACGGAAGATGTGAAAAATACAGTTGATAAAAGTCTGTCAGACGCCATGTCAACCATCAAGGAGAATGTCATTCCTATAGCAGCCCTAATTTTAGGGGTTGATGGCGCAGTGGATGGAAAATTTGATATACCGGCAAATCTTGGGAATGCTTTTAGTGCGGGTGGGTTGGGTGTTTTAGGCTGGGGGGCCGCAGGATTAGCTGCATTATATATCACTGTTGATACTTGGCAAAAAATAAATAAATATGAATTGGATGAAAAAAGCCTTGCCGACGATGTTATTTACCATTTTAGAGATCAACATTATGCACGCACAATAGAAAAATATGATGATATGATGGATGATCTTAATAATTATTTTACCGAGAAAATGCATGAATATTTTCACCTCGATAAAAATCTCGTAAAAAAGGTCGCTTTGGTCAAATCATTAGCGGATGTTAAAAATTCAACCTATCAATTAAAGCTTATGCTGCCGGTTATTGCTTAGGGAAGCAGAATGGATAACTGGGACAAGATTTACAAAAATCGCTTAGCCTGGGCGTATGAAGCCCGTCAGAAATTCATTGGGTCCTTATCTGGAAAGTTGAAGTTGTCGTTTAATGAACAAAACAGAAAAGGAATTGTTGTCGCGGTTTACGGTAACTCTCAGGTCGGAAAAACTTCCTTAATCCTGAAACTCATCGGCATAAAGGATGCTTTATATGATGAGATCTATGACGTATTAAGATGCGATATACCTAAAGGCAAATCGGTAACTGCTACATCAATGATCTATAAAAAATCGGAAGATAAAAATTTTTATATTCGATTGTGTGGGCAAAACCAGGAGCCAATCGATAAAAGTAAGCTTAAAAGCAGGTTAAAAGAACTTCGGAAAAGCGTAGAAGAAAACAGATTTGAAACCGGAACGGCCAATCACGAAGGCAATATTCAGATAAGTATACCGCCAAAATATTTCAAAGAGACAGAATACGACTTGGTTATCATTGATCTGCCGGGGATAAGCAGCAGCAATATTAAAGAACACAAGCATGTCGAATCGGTCATAACGGACATCATTCCTATCGCTTCATTGGTTTTGTTTGTCTGTGAAAAAATTACCCATTTCGACCCTGACCAAATACAGCTACCTGAGATGAAAAAATGGTATAGGGAGCCTGATCGATTTAGATTGATCCTGACCAGAGCCGTTTCGGCTAACAGTGTGAAGGGTCTTTTTCAGAACAATAAACAAGTAACCCTTAATAACTATCTAAATTATTATAGAAGCGAATTTGAGCGAACTTTCAAAGACCAAAAAGGGCTTTTTGATGAACGGAGAATAAGAATATACCCCCTTGAATACGGTGAATCCTATAGTCAACTTAAATTAGATGAACATGACATCTATAAAAAAAGCAAAATGCTCATCGATGAACTCTTGGAGAAATTATACAAAGACATTAAGGACAATACCACGGAGCATAAACTACTTTTAAGAATGGCCAATTATTGGTCGATCATTGAAAAAGATCTGGCCGATCAAATTGCGTCTATAGACAATAATATTTTAAAAATAGAAGAAGAGAAAAGGAAGATTTTAGAAGAACAAACACGTCTTGAAAAGTATATTGAGCACAAGGAAGGTGACTTGGGTAATAAGAATTCAGAAATAAAAAAATATAATAGTCTATTACAGAGTTACACTTCTGGCGACGAAAAGATCAAAACCCAACCAGAGGCAGTAAAAGACAATGAAACAAATCGTAAATATTTTAGAAATGCAATAGCCAAATTCTGTGCGTTGTTATTATCTAATATTAATGAATTATGCACTGAACTTAAACATGATTATGATATTGATCTAAGTGCAGAAGTTAAATCAAGGAATATTGAACGTATTCTAGACGGAAATTTTTCTGATTTTAAAGTTAGATTAGACCATTATGAGAAGGATAAATATTACCCATGGTGGACAAATAATTTTAACAAGGATAGAGCGTACTTAAAACAGTGCTGTGAAAATTCCGTTTCGGAAGTGAATAAATTTTTAAGTGAGATAATCAATAATAAAATTCGAAGTCACATTGACGCATTAAGAACAACATTCAAACTATTAGAATCTGAAAAAGGAGACGCAGTCAAAAAAAGTGAGGGGAAAAAGGAGACAATTCGTGTGAATAATCGCCGTATCTTGGATTTAAAAAAAGAAAAGGATGAAGTGCAGGCGGCGGGTAAAGATGCAAAAGAAAAATGTGCGAATTTCTTTCGTTGCCTTGAAGATGAATTTAATAACCAATTTTCAAATGTGATGGAGAATATCAATAGAACAAGCGGCGTGAATCAGCTGTTTGCAATATTGGATGGCTACCTGATAGCTTCGGAAATGGAGAAGCTGGAAAAAGAACATCAACTATTTAAAGATAGCTAATTCAAGGAGAACAAAATGAGTGTCACAAGCATTGGATCAGAGGCAAAAAACAGATTAAAGGAAGTTATTAATGATCTTTTTACTTCCGATGTAGATGCAAAATTTAATGAATTAGAAAAATCGCTTCAAGAAATTAAAAGCGCCTCCCGCAGTATAAACAATATACGGAGTGATATTAAAAATGATTTGATATCAGATGAATCAGGTTCTTTCATAGATAAATTGAACACACTTTTAGCCTCTGAAGAGGAAGAATCAGATTCGTTAATAAATAAATTAAAAATCTTAATCACATCAGATAATCCTGAATCATTGAAAACAAATATTTCTAATAAATTGAAAGATGCTGAATCTAGTCTGGCCGATCATTTAAAAGTAATCCAAAACGAAACAGGCAAAATCAGTTCTATTACTGCCGCATGTGATAATTTGTCCGCTTCTATTAACGATTCAATAAACAGTGAACTATCAACGTTAAGAAAGACGCATTCGGAAAAGCTTGGCGAAATGAAACAAGCTATGGGCGTGTCGCTTGAAAATATCGGAATTGAATTGAAAACATTCATCGGAAATGTGGAAGGAAAAACTGATTTCTTGAAGAAAGACCTTCAAGAAATGAAAGAAAACAGCTTAAAGGACATATCAAGCAAGGTTGATCGCACAATAACTGACATGCACAATTTACTTTCATTTTTTCAATTGATAAATGAAAAAGTAGAAAAAATACATTCAGAAATAGATAAAATGTCAAAAGGAGTTTTGTTGTCGAAACGAAATTATTATGTAACGTTCATCCTCATAATAATCTCCTTCTCAAATTTAGCATTGATTCTTTATCTAATCTGGGGCCGGTAGCGCATAAAATCTTTCCCGAATATATCAGTCAGACAGAACAGTGGCTTTGTGCCTGTCTTCGGCCGCGCCAATTACGTCCAGTGCGTCACTGAAGTATCGCATGACCTTGTCTTGACATTTATATTATTAATAGCAGCATATTACCTTATATATTGCACTTTAATATACTTTATGTTATTGTGCATATCAAAGGTTAATATATATGAAAGATCACTTAATTCAAGAACTGACCAGGTACGTCACGGATACGCTCGCTGTTCCTTTGGTGATTCAGCCATGGGATGGCGGTCGGGACCTGCCTTTTTTTTTGAAAGACCAGTACGCTTTCTATCAGACCAAGCTCGCAGAGTTGTCTTGTCTTTTGATTATCGCCAGAGGCGGACAGGAACCAACGCCAGCCATGGTCCGCAAGCACATTGATCTTTTACAGCCCAAGGCTGGTGGCGCGGCGATTATTTATGTTCAAAAACAGATCAGCTCTTATAATCGAAAAAGGCTGATCGATCAGAGGGTGTGTTTCATTATTCCCGGCAATCAGATGTATTTGCTGCCCCTCGGCGTGGATTTTCGTGAGCATTTTAAACATGTTCATGCTCAGGCGAAAGCTCTGAGTCCGTCCGCCCAGGTCGTTTTGCTGCATATTCTTCTCAAAAGTCCACAAGGGGTTTTGGGCCTCAATGATCCGGCTTTACAGTATGGTTATTCCGCCATGACGATGTCGCGGGCCTTCAGCGAAATCGAATCTCTGGGGCTTGTTGAAGTTGCAACTCGGCAGCGGAAACGGGAGATCGTTTTAAAGGGAACAAAACAGGACGTCTGGGAAAAGTCGCTAGACTATCTGCGCAGTCCGGTTATCCAACGTTTATATGCGGATTCGTCGCTTGATTTGCCGGACGGCGTCTGCGCGGGGCTTTGCGCCCTTGCCCGATACTCGTCACTTGCGGAACCGGGAAACAAGGTATTGGCCGTTGGTAGCGGCGCAGGAAAGTCTTTGATAAATAAATACGGCAGGGATGCCCTGTCCGTGAAGGATATTCATGATGATGAAATCGAAGTCTGGAGCTATGCGCCCACTTTATTTACGGTTGACGGAGTTGTCGATCGCCTCTCTTTGTATCTTTCGCTTCGCGATGAAAAAGATGAGCGTGTGGACGCCGCACTGGAACACATGATGAGAGAATTGGCATGGTAAAAGGGCTGGATGTTTTCCGCAAGCATTTTCGGAATTATGCGGATCGTTACATTCTCATCGGCGGAACCGCCTGCGACATGGCGATGGAAGAAGCCGGTCTGCCGTTTCGGGCGACAAAAGATCTGGATATCGTATTATGCGTTGAAGCCATTGACCGGACCTTTGTGAAAGTTTTCTGGGATTTTATCCGGGCTGGAGGGTATCAGGTTCAGGAGAAGGCATCCGGCGCAAAACAATTCTATCGCTTTACAAAACCCGCGGACCATTCTTTCCCCTTTATGCTGGAGCTTTTTTCACGAAAACCGGATGCGTTAGCCATTGCTAACGAGAGTCATCTGACACCGATTCCCATCAATGACGAGGCAGCCAGTTTGTCGGCTATTCTTCTTGATGATGGGTATTACTTTTTTATCACACAAGGGAAACGTGAAAAGAACGGACTGATGGTTATCGGCGCGGATCGGCTGATTCCCCTGAAAGCAAAAGCCTGGCTTGACCTGGATACCAAAAAGCAAAAAGGCGAGGCGGTTGATTCAAAAAACATTCGCAAACATAAAAATGATGTGTTCCGGCTGTATAGGATCGCTGAAACTGCTATAAAAGTAACCCTGCCCGACAACATTGCTCATGATTTGCAGACTTTCTTCAACGCTGTCGCTATTGAGCCTATGGATTTGGCGGCGCTTGGCCTAGGCTCAACGACTTTGGAGACAGTGATCGACAACCTGAAAAGAATGTACATCATTTACTGACCAGCCCCTTTTCAATGGCGTAGGACGTCAGCGCCGAGGCCGTGTGCAGGTTCAGTTTCTTCATCAGGTTTTCCCGGTGTTTTTCGACCGTTTTGAGGCTGATGCATAAATCGTCGGCGATTTCGCGGTTTTTGTAGCCTTCGCCCACGAGCTTTAATATTTCGCGTTCTCTTGAGGTCAGCGTATCCCAGACCGTGTGAGGTGTGTTGTCCTGCTTGCCTTTCAGGTAGCCTTCAATGACTTTGCCGGAGATTTCGGGGCTTAAGTAATTCTTGCCCATCAGGACGTTTTTGATGGCCATTAAAAATTCCGCGTGATTGGCTTCCTTCAAAATATAACCGTTGGCTCCGGCCTGAAGGCTCGCCAGCACATATTCTTCCGTTTTATAAACGGTAAGCACAAGAATTTTAATATCCGGCATCTGCCGTTTGATTTCCTTGATGGCTTCGATGCCGTTTAGTTTCGGCATGGAAAGATCCATCAGCATTAAATCCGGTTTTAATTGCAGCGCCACCTTCACGGCTTCACGCCCGTCTTCGGCCTCGCCAATGACTTCCAGTTCGGCGTTGGAAGCCAGCATAGCCTTCAGGCCCTCGCGAAGGATTGTATGATCTTCGGCAATGACAATTCTTTTTCGAGTCGTATTCATAAGCAATCATTTCCCCCAACGGTTTGTTGCCAAAGCGACCGTATCCGGATACCGGCTTTCACCGGTATGACCACTTTTCACTATTCCGACACAGTCTCACCTGCAGGAGAAGTGGCCACGCGTAAGCTTTTAGCATGAGATTCTTTGCTCGTAAAGAACCAAACCGTTTGGAACCTCAAAGGGCGCGGGATAAAAATCCGTAAGGATTTGCGCCAAACTCAGGTTCTCACCTGATTTACGTCCCCTGGCCTTTTTAGTAATCTGCCATCCGGGTGACAGATGGATATTAAAGCGGGACAACCATGAATCGAAAACCGAAAATACTGATTCTTGATAACAATCAAACCTTCGGACAAATGCTGGCTGATCATTTAAGATCGGATCTTTCGGCTTCCGTGATGCATCTGGCCGGCTATTGTCCGGACCTCATGAAACAATTCAAAAGTTTTTCTCCGGATATGATCTTTATGGACGTCCAGTCCATGGAACAGGCCTGCGTAACTACAACAAAGAGCTTCAAAGAAAGCTTTCCAGGTTTGTGTGTCGTCTGGATTACCAGTTACGATCAGCCGGAATATGCCCAAAAAGCCCGGGAATGCGGCATTGACCACTGTCTTTTCAAAAATGCCCTGACGCTGGACGGCGTGATCGCGATCATCCGCAAGACTTTCGGATCCTGCGACGCACGCCATGCATCCGATGACGGAGCGTGAAGACATGATCCGGTCAAAGGATGGGGGGGGGGAAAGCGAAGATACGGGGAAAATACGCACTTACGAAAGGTGAAATAAGGAATTCACCGAATATACATTAAAGGCTGAATTTCATATTCTGCCTTCGAGAAAGCGATATAAAATCAAGGCGATCAATGCCTTTTAGAAAAGGAGAATCATATGGATTATCAATTAAGTGAAGAGCTTCAGATGTTGAAAGATATGGCCTACAAGTTTGGTCAGGCCGAGATGGTTCCCATCGCCCATGAGGCGGATGAGAAAGAGGCATACACACCCGAAGTCAGAATGAAGGCGGCGGAAAATGGCCTTCTGGGCGCCTGGATTCCGGAAGAGTATGGCGGACCGGGCGTTGGATTCTTAGGCCATACCATTATTACCGAAGAACTTTCCAAAGCCTGCATCGGCATTGGGCTCAATCTTTACGGCGCCTGCTTTGGCGCCCAGAACGTTTATCATTACGGAACGGAAGAGCAAAAAAAGAAATACCTGCCGCCCATCTGCACCGGCGAGTACGTTTTTGCCGGGGCTTATACGGAACCGAATGCAGGCACCGACGTGGCGGGCTACAAGACAAGAGCCGTGAAAGACGGCAACGACTGGGTAATTAACGGAACCAAAATGTTCATCACCAATGGAACCTGCAGCACCCACATGATCGTTCAGGCGATTACGGAACCGGACGCGAAAAAACATGCAAGCTTCAGCCAGATTCTGGTTCCTTGCGATACTCAAGGCGTCACCCGGACCAAACTGCATGGCAAACTGGGCCTGCGCGCCAGCGACACGGCGGAAATCGCGCTGGAAGACGTTCGCGTTCCGCTTGAAAATCTGGTGGGTACGCCCGGCAAAGGGTTTTACCAGCTGATGCATTTCTTTGATGTCACCCGCATCATGATTGCCGCCCAGGCGCTGGGTTTATCGGAGGCATGCCTGGCCGCCTCCGTGAAATATGCCAAGGAAAGAAGCGTATTCGGCGCGCCTCTGGGAAGCTATCAGATCACCATGCAGAAGCTGACGGAAATGGCGATCAAAATTGAAGCCCTGCGCGGCTTTGTTTATAAATCGGCCTGGCTGGTGGATAACGGCACGCCGGATTACACCTTGGCGGCCATGGGAAAATATCTGGGCGGACAAACGGCGGTTTATTGCGCCAACGCGGGCGTGGAAATCCACGGCGGCTACGGCTACATGGAAGAATATGACGTGCAGAAATGGTATCGGGACGCCAAGATTCTCGAACTTTATGAAGGCACCAAGGAAGCGGAAATTATGACCATCGGCAAATTACTGCAAAAATAACAAGGATGAGAATGATGAAAAATGTCTATGAAGAGTACAGGCAAAAGCTGATTACGGCTGAAGAAGCGGTAAGTTTCGTTAAATCCGGCGACCGGATTTTCTACAGCGAATTCATGTTGATTCCCGAATCTTTGGATGAAGCCCTGGCCAAAAGAATTCGCCAGCTCAAAAACATTGATTTGAGATGCGTCTGCTCCGCGCGGGTCCCCAAAATCGTGGAAGCCGACCCCAAACGCGAACATGTGATTATGAACGACTGGCACCTGTCGACGGCCGGCCGCCGGCTGCACGACGAAGATCTGTGCAACTATATTCCGTTCAGCTATCATCAGGGGCCGCGGACCATCAAGAAATACCTCGATTTCGACGCGGCCTTTGTGACCGTTGCCGAGATGGATAAAAACGGCTATTTCAACTACGGCCTATGCAACTCGCTCACCGGCGCGGTGCTGGACAAGACCAAAAAGATCATCGTTGAAGTGAACAAGAACGTTCCCTACTGCTACGGCGGCAACAAGGAATCCATCCACATCTCCAAAGTGGATTATATTGTGGAAGGCAAAAACCCGCCGCTGGCGGAGGTGAAGCCCGTGCCGCCCAAGGATACTGACCGGCGCATTGCCGAGCATATCATGAAGGAGATTCAGGACGGCTCGTGCATCCAGCTGGGGATCGGCGGGCTTCCGAATCTGATCGGGCAGATGATTGCCGAAAGCGATTTGAAGGATCTGGGCATTCACACGGAAATGATGTGCGATTCCGTGGTCGATTTATATAACGCCGGCAAAGTCACCGGACGTCTGAAATCGGCCGACAAGGGCAAAATCGTTTATACCTTTGCCATGGGCACCAAAAAGCTCTACGACTTTCTGGATCACAACCCAACCTGTTCGTCTTATCCGGTCAACATTACGAACGATCCCCGGATCATTTCGTTCAACAGCAAAGTGGTGGCCATCAATAACGCCATTGAAGTGGATTTGTATGGACAGGTCTGTTCGGAATCCTCGGGCATCCACCAGAAAACCGGCACGGGCGGCCAGTTGGACTTTATCTTCGGCGCGTTCCAGTCCCAGGGCGGCAAGGGGATTATTTCGCTGAGTTCCACCTATAAGGACAAAGACGGCAAACTGCATTCACGCATTGTTCCCTTTGTGGAACCGGGAACCATTGTCACCGTGCCCCGCTCCATTGTTCAGTATGTGACGACGGAATACGGCATAGTGCAGCTCAAAGGGAAATCCACCTGGGAGCGGGCCGAAGCGCTCATCAGCATCGCCCATCCTGATTTTCAGGAAGAGTTGATCCGTCAGGCCAGAAAGATGAAAATCTGGCTCAACGGCAAAAAGCAGGACGCCCCGGCATGTTGACAAAACCGCCAATCGGCGTATGATTTCCGCATGCACGACGAAAATATTGAGCTCTGGCAGCATCATCACGTCTTTAACGCGGAGAAAAAGGCCGTTGAAAAGCGGACACTGGTCGTGGTGATCATCACCTTTGTGATGATGGTGGCCGAAATCCTGTTCGGCTGGATCACCCACTCCATGGCGCTGTTTGCCGACGGCTGGCACATGGCCACGCATGCATTCGCCCTGGGCATATCGCTTGCGGCTTACATTCTGGCGCGCAAATACGCCAAAGACCATACGTTTGCTTTTGGCGCATGGAAAATTGAAATTCTCGGGGCCTACACCAGCGCCATCGTGTTGGGGCTGGTGGGCCTCATTATGATTTATTCCTCCGTCGAGCGAATGATCCACCCGCTGGCCATTCAATACAATCAGGCTCTGCTGGTCGTGGGGCTGGGGCTTGCCGTCAATGTCGTTTGCGCCCTGATTCTCAATACCGGCACAACTTCTCACAGCCATTTCCACAACCATGAACACAACCATTCCAATGCTCACGCAAGCCATCATCACGACCAGCGGGAACCGGCAGACCCCCATGAAGACCTCAATCAGAAATCGGCGTACCTGCATGTGGTGGCCGACGCGCTCACATCGGTTCTGGCCATTATCGCGCTTACCGGCGCAAAATATTTCAGCATCGTCCGGCTCGATCCGATCATGGGTCTGGTCGGCGCGGGGCTGATCCTGCACTGGGCGTCGCGCCTGCTTGCGGATACGGCGAAAATCCTGCTGCAAAAGGAAATGGATTCGCCCATCACCGGAGAAATCCGCACTCTCATCGAGGCCGACGGCGATACGAAAGTCAGCGATCTGCATCTGTGGCAAATCGCTCAAAACCGGTATGCCTGCATCGTTTCCGTGGTCACCGGGAAAAATTATTCTCTGGAAGAATACAAGACACGACTTCAAGACGTTCACGAGCTGGCGCACGTCACCGTGGAAATCTATTCGTGCAAAGAGTAACGCCGTCACATCTCGACGCGCGTTACAATCCCCTGCAGGCGGCTGGGCGGCAGCTTGCTGAACTGGACAAAGTTGGGCGTGAGGCGCTTGATCAGGCTGAAGATCCGCCAGACGGGGTTTTTGGTCACGATGTCCTCGACGCCGTAGAAAATGACTTTTTCGGCAATGCCATGCTGTTTGATCAATCCCTCGATATCGAGCACCTCGCGGTAACCGGCCAGCACTTCAAACGATTCCATGCCGGGCGCCAGGTCCTGTTTCAGGCTCGCCTTTACGCCGTAGGGCTCGTCGGTGCGGTTGATGGAAATCAGGACATTGCGCTCATAGATAATGTTGCTGCGGAAAATGCTGTGGACGATATACGGAGAAATCATCTGATAGCCGCGGCAGAAGTAAAGCGCCGTGCCGGCAATGTTTCGTCCCTTGGCATAAATCTGTTCGTAGCTGATGAGAAAAGTTTCAAAATCCAGCGGCCGAAGCGCCTCGTACATGCTTTTTTGCCCCCGCGTCCAGACCAGGATCATGGTGAGCGGAATGGCGGCCAGAATCAGCGACCAGTAAGCGCCATGCGGCAGTTTGCCGAGCGTGGCGATAAAAAACGTGAAGGCAATGCCCGTCACTAAAACGGCGATGGGCAGTTTCCAGCGTACCTTTTTGATCTGTGAAAAGACAACCATCATCATCAGGCCCGTGATGGTCATCGATCCGGTCACCGCCATGCCGTAAGCCGCCGCAAGGTTTTCCGATTTTTTAAACAGCAAAATCATAAAGATCACGGCGCACATCAGCGTCCAATTCACGGCGGGAATAAAAATCTGCGATTTGTATTCACTGGAGGTGTAATTCACTTTCAGCAGCGGCATGATTCTCGTGGTAATGCCCTGATAAACGATGGAAAACGTTCCGCTGATGATCGACTGCGACGCAATGATGGTGGCCATAACGGTAAGCAGGAGAAAAGGAACATAAAGGTAATAGGCCTGATGCTGAACCATGCCGAACAAAAGATATTTGACCTCCGGGTGCTGAATGGCAAACACACCCTGCCCCATGTAATTGAGCAAGAGCGCGACAAAAACAAAATACCACGCGTTCAGAATCGGTTTGCGGCCCAGATGGCCCATGTCGGCGTAGAGGGCCTCGCCCCCGGTGGCGCACAAAATGACTTCCGAAAGCACGAAAAATCCCGCAAGCCCGTTTTCAGAAAGAAACTTGAAGGCGTAATAGGGATTAACAGCCTTGAGGATCCCCGGCATGCTGGACAGAGAAATGAGTCCCGTCACGGCCAGGCAGATAAACCACACCAGCATGACCGGACCAAAAACGCCGGCAACTTTATCCGTGCCCTTGGACTGAACGGCAAAAAGGCCGACGGCGATGGTAATGGCGATCAGAATCAGAATTTCCAGTCCGAGACCTTCCAGACCGGGAATCAGCAGGATACCTTCCACGGCGGATAAAACGGTAATCGCGGGCGTGATGACGCCGTCGCCCAGCAAAAGCGAAACGCCGATAAACGCCAGAAAACCGGCAAAGGCCAGCCTTCGCCCGGGCCGAAGCGTCTTGCCCAGAATTTCCCGAAGCATCAGCTCACCACCCTGGCCTTTATAGGCAAGGCTCATCGCCAGCCAGGCGTATTCAACGGTGACGAGAATCAGCATCGTCCAGACGACCAGCGACAAAATGCCCAGAACGCTGTCCATGGTGCGCGGGGTCAGGGCAAAAACAACCGTCAGGGTATAAATGGGGCTTGTGCCGATGTCGCCAAAAACGATCCCCATGGCCCGGACAACGCCGCCGCCGAAAGAATGCGGTGAAAGAGTCTTCAAGATTTTCCCCCCATAAATGACTGCGCTGCAATATCATTGAATAATAGGGCCGTCAAGTCTGTCGCTTCCTGAGCTTGCGCCCGGCGAAAATTTCTTCATTGACTTAAATCGTCATCCTGTTTATACTTCAACCCACTCATTTTTAAAACTGCTATTATCATCGTCAAACTGCGGGAACCGCGGGGTTATTGTCAATAAGACAAAACGTTTTTTTAACGGCAGGAGATTCTTCACCATGCAGAACCACATCACCCAAGAGCAACTGGAACAAACCATTTTTCGTCTGAGCCACGACCTTGAAGAGGCCCGGCGTCAGCAGGAAATATTGCAAAGGCGTCATGAAAAATTCACCGTCATCGCCGATTCCACCCCCATGGCCATGATGATGCATCAGGACGATCGCTGGCTTTATATCAACCATGCGGCTGAACTCATTTCCGGCTTCACTCTGGAGGAGCTCTATGACATGCACTTCCAGGATATGGTCCATCCGGATTTTCGGGGCCTGATCCCGGAGAAACACCCGCAGGACCGGCAAACATCCAGCCACTTGGAATTCAAAATCAGGACCAAGGACGGAGCGGATAAATGGGTAAACGGCGTTGAAATTTTAACGACTATCGGCGATCGACCCGCCTGGGTCATTTCCCTGGTCGACATCACCGACCGTAAAAAAGCCGAAGAGGCGCTGCGCGCGTCCGAAGAAAAGTACCGCCTGCTGGCCGAAACGGCCACCGATGTCATCTTTACGATGGATGAAAAGCTGCGTTTCACGTATATCAGCCCGTCGGTCACACGCATGCGCGGATACACCGTGGAAGAAGCCATGGCGCAGACCCCTTGCGAAGCTCTGACCCCGGCATCATACAATGTCGCCGTTAAAGTGTTTACCGACGAAATGGGCATGGAGCTAAACACAGGCAAGGACAAAAACCGGATCCGCGTTCTGGAGCTTGAAGAAATCTGCAAGGACGGGTCCACCAAATGGACGGAAAGTATTTTCAACGCCATCCGCGATGATGAAGGCAAGTTCATTGGCATGCTCGGCATTACCCGCGATATTACGGATCGCAAGCGGGCGGAGGAAGAGCGCGAAAGACTGATCACGGAAAAACGCAAGGCCCTCTCGGAAGTTAAAATTCTCAGCGGCATGCTGCCGATTTGCTCGGCGTGCAAAAAAATCCGCGACGATCAGGGCTACTGGAATCAGATCGAAACCTACATCAAAACCCATTCCGAAGCCAATTTCACCCACGGCCTTTGCCCGGAATGCGCCAAGGCCTATTACCCGGCGTCCCATCCCCAAGACGCATAATCCGGCGCCCGCGCGCCGACAACAAGGACCCATCTGATGATAAAATATGTATTGTGGATTGCCGCAGCGATCGTCTTTGCCGCCTGCCCGCTTTACGCGGCTTCGTACTATGTCGATCAAAACCATCCCGCCGCCGCGGATGCAAACCCCGGCACTGAGGCCCTGCCCTGGAAAACCATCGGCAAGGCCAACAGCGCGCTTTTGGCGGGCGACACCGTCTATATCAAAGCAGGTGCATACAACGACGCCACCATCCAGCCCGCCCACTCCGGCTCATCGGAGGCGCTAAGGATCACCTACCGCAATTATGAAAACGATGTCGTCACCATCGCAAACGCCGTGACTTACAGCGTCGGCTTGCGCCTGGATACCAAATCCTACATCACGGTCCATGGCCTCAATTTCACCGGACAGAACCGTTTTCTTTACATCCGGCAGAACTCCAGCCACAACATCATCGCGTACTGCAATTTCGACGACGCCAAACTGACAAACGGCGCTATCGCCACCTGGGCTGGATCGGTTATCTCGGGAAGTTCCCAGCACAACTGGATTCATCACTGCCGCTTTTCCAACTATGGCTACTACAACGCAGACGATATCGGCTGCGTGCTCGACATCGGCGCAGAAGAAAACAAAGAGGATGAAACCCGCTACAATTTAATTGAAAATAACGTCTTTTATCACGGCGGCCACCATGTGGTGGGCGTTTACGGAAAATACAATGTCATCCGCAACAACTATTTTCACAATGAGCCCTGGGCGCTGGGCACGGCCGCCTCGGATCGCGGCGCGGTTCTTTATGGGAACCGCAACCTGTCATTTTCCGGCTACAGCGAAAACGGCGGACGCAATCTCTTTGAAAGCAACCGCGTCGGCTATTCCTCGGACCCGTCCGACAATAACGGCGCCTCCGGCATGGCGCTCAATTCCAGCGAGAACATTGTTCGCTTCAATACCTTTTTCAACAACATCAGCGCGGGGCTAAGCCTGAGCCTGACGTCCAGCTATCTGCAAAGCATCGTGCGCAACAAGGTTTATTCCAATACGTTTTTCAACAACGGGCACAATCCCTACGATCCGGTGGACCACATGAGCTCCGGCATCGGCCTGGGCATTTACAGCGGGTCGCTGGTTATTGAAAACAACGTGTTTAAAAACAACCTGCTTTATGCGCACACGCTGGCCATCGGAGAATACAACATCAACACGTCCAACCGCAAAGGACTTATCGCGGCTCAGGTCTTCGCCAACAACTGGGACGGCGACACGCAGGGCGACCCAAAATTTGTCAACGCCGATACGGCCTTTTATGATCCCATGCTCGTCACGCTGCCCAACCTGAGGCTTCAGGACACAAGCCCCTGCAAGGACGCAGGCACGCATTTAACAACCATCACCTCCGCCTCCGGGTCCGGAACCACATTTACCGTCGCCGACGCAGGATACTTTATGGACGGCTGGGGCGTAAGCGGCATTGGGGGCGACCGGATTCAGCTGGCGGGCGCGGTGCAGAAAGCCCGCATCCTGTCCGTCAATTATGCGACAAACACGATCACCGTGGACACGACACTATCCTGGACGCAGGGCCAGGGCGTAAGCCTTCCGTATGAAGGAACGGCGCCGGACGCGGGCGCGTACGAAATCGGCGCGGCTTCGGACTCCATGGCGCCCGCGGCGCCGCGGGGCCTGACCGTAAACTGATCCGGACGAGAAAAAAAAAGACGGACACAAGGTCCGTCTTTTGCCGGGTGAAAAGGTCAATGCTCAGTTGGACGTTACTGAGTAGCTGTTCATCTGGAAATTCAGTCCACCGCTCGAAGAGGTAATTTCCCACCCTAACTGCACTTTATTGACGGTTACGTCGCCGAACCATCCTTTATTTTTAATCCAGGCGCAGATGGCTCTGATGTCCACCGTGCCGGATGTGGTGTTGCTCGTGCGCACAAAGGAATACACCGCATTGGAGCCATTCGACCCTTTATAGACGTTCCAGGTATGGCCGCCGATCGTCTGATTTTTATAGGCGGCAACCGGTTTTCCGCTTGCATCCCAGCTCTGGGCGATCGGTCCCACCGAACCGCGCTTGTTCATCCACAGCATGATTTCATATTTATTATTATTGCACCAGATGTCGTAAGCCGTGTTATATGATCCGGAACTGGGAACCGTGCACTTGAAACTGCTTTTCAACCGGTAAATGGCGCTGATCTTCTTATTGATGACTTTTTCGCAGTTCGGATACGATTTAATGCCGCTGGTGTTGGGGTGATTGGCCCAGACGCCCCAGTTGCTGTAGGAATTGGCCCAGATGCTCTGGGCGCCCGCACCGCTGCCCCAGATGTTGTTGTAAAGCGTGTACCCGCCGTTGGTCCAGGTAGCCCACTTAGCCGACGACGACCAGACGGCCTTAACGTCCATGTTTTCGTTGGCCATGTTGATGCTTGACTGATGAAATACCGCAAAGGCCAATGCGACCAGCAATACAACAGCAAACCTTTTCATAAAGAATAACCCTCCCATCATGGATTGATTGCCAACGCCCAGTCCCGCGGACGTAACTTCTTTATTAAACGGGATGTTGCCCCCAAGCTCCAGCGCCCAGTACCCTTCATGATGGGCGGCCCCCATCTCCGTATACTGGCCGTCCATCATATTTTTACAGTGGCTCTCGGAATTTTTCCATCCCCGGATGACGTCGTAAACCGAAGAGCTTCCCCGCCCGATATTTTCTCCCACAACGGAACCGGGATACCCCAGCGCCGCCGCCCTTTGAACCGGAACGCTGCCATCCGGCCCGATGTGTTCAAAATACGAGTTGCGCTGCATGTCTCTGGCATGGAACCTTGCGGCTTTCTCCAGGGTCACATTCCAGGAAAGCTCGCTCACGGGCGGCATCACGTCCCGGCCGCAGCGCCCACCCTCGCGTCTGAACTTATTGACTTCACCGAGCATCAACGCTGAAATCTTTTGATCATCCGGGTTTTTCTTTTGATCACACCCGGTCGTGGTCGCCACGACGGCCAATAAAAAAATCAAGACGAATAATTTAAACCGCCGCATCGCCGGATGATTTACTAAAACACGTAGGCCGGTTTTGCGTTGACAGCCGTATCCATTTTAAAGGACAGCACATTTGCATTCACTTCCGAGATTAATGTAAACTCGGTTGAAATTTGATTCAGATTCATGACAAAATACGCACCGGCGCCTTTTCTGACGATATAAGCGCCCTCATAGAGATTTTCCTCTCCCAGGTGCGTATCCACAACCCAGCGTGTCTGTCCGTTGTCCGACACTCTCGGCATGATGGTGCAATCTTCAAAGGGACACAATTCCTTTATCTCCCACTTCCAAACCGCTACCGGCGTTTTTGGAAACAAATTAATGATCTGTCCTATTGGTCTCATAACTTAGCAACCTCCATAAGCAACATCGACATATCCTCGGCAAATTGAATCAGCATCCGGCTCAGTTCGATATTGTGATTTTCAACAGCACGCATGATTTCGAATAATTCTTCCATGGCTTCTCATCCATCTTCGAACGTTAAATGTCCGCTGTGTCCAATCCTTGTTAAAGCGGCATGGCGCAGGTCAATCCTTTTTCCGCGTAATCACAGGCATCCTTTTTTGCGGTTTCGGAACGTTTCTGAAAAACCACCTGCTCCACAGCTTCAAAATGCAATTTGGCCATATCCCGGGTAAGGGTATTCATACCTTTGCAAATTTCGAGATTGTAATCTTTTACAGCAGTCATCATTTCCATTACGTTTTCCATTTTTTCCACCATTTCCATGAACATTGAGCTTCAGCTTCCGTATACCACTCCAACATACTCTTACCCGGGATACCTAACCTTGAACTCCCCTAATCAGAATAACGCCCCCTCCGACATACATCCCTTACAACATGCATGCCAATTTTCCATAAACACGTATCATATTGAATATTATAGATATTTATTAAACACAGGCCGATGGGACACTCGGAGTGTCCCATGTCCCAAGACACATCTGTCCCAAAGTAAAACAAAGTGAGACGAGGCGTGGGACACTTCCCAAAAAGGATTATTCTAAGTGTTTGATTTCCAAGGTGATATAGACATTCCGCCCCTCGCTGTCCCGAGGACGGACGTTTTCCTGCACCTGTCCGATCTTTTTTACCGTAGACAGGAAATTCTCTAAATATTTTGAGTTCATTTCAATCCGAAGGCGCATGGTTCCATGTGACGCCTGCCGGGACAGTATCCTGGCCTCGTTTGCGGCCAGCCATTTTTCAATATGGGACAGTGCCGCGGAAACATCCGCCGCTTTCAGCACCATATCCGGGGGCCGCGGACCGGCAACCGATGCCGCCATGGACCGGGGGGCGGCCGTCTTAGCCAATTCCTTCTTTTTCACGCTGCCTTCAGCCAAAAGGGCTTCGTTTTTCCGTTCCCGATCCGCCAGGGCGGACTTCACTTCCTGAGGCATCGCCCCAACTGAAGGAGGAGCCTCGGGTTGTGCGATCATCCGTCCTTCGGGCCCTGCGTCGTGAGCGGGCACGCGATCTTCTTTCCGATTCGCCGCCTCCCCGGCGCGGCCGGCATCCTTTTCGAAAACGGACTGAGCCTTGATGCCGGGCTCTGTTTTTTGCCGGGCTCCGGCGGTTTCAGCCATCCCTTTTCGCGGTTCCTGATCGCGGCGAATCTCTTCGCGCACAATAACCTTTTTATCCGGAGCGGCGGGCGCGGAAACGGCAGGGACCTCGGGCCGTCGCGAAGGCAACGCCTGATCCCGGCTGATTTCAACAGACGGCGATCTCATACCCGGTACAATTTTGCCGGCCTCTTCATCCCCCGAACGGTAGATATACACGGCCAAAACCGCGATGACGAGCGTGGCCATGACCTGAAGAGGAATTTTGATACGAAGTGGATAAAACCATTTTTGGGCCAGAGTTTTCTTTTCGGCTTCTTTGCGCACTTCGGCCATAATTTTCTGCTGAAACCACGGCGGCTCCAAAACGTCGGGAAGCCGCCGCACCAGCCGCCCCGCTTTTTGCAGATACGCCCGTTCCTTGCGGCATGACGCGCAGGCGGCCAGATGCTCTTCCACATCGTGTTTTTCCGCGTCGGACAAGGCCCCTTCCGAATCCAGAAGCGGCAGCAGATTTTCGATGTCCCGGCACTTTTTCATAGCTCACCGATCACTTTTTTCAGACACTCCTTCATCGCCTGCCGGGCGCGCGACAGGCGGGACTTCACCGTTCCGTCGGGAATCCGCAAAACCTCCCGAATCTCATCGTAGGACAGCCCCTGAATGTCGCACAACACCAGCACGTCGCGATAATCAACGGCCAGCGTGTTGAGACACGCCTGGATTTGCGTTCCCAGTTCCCGGCGCTCCAGCTGCCGCGCCGGATCGCTCTCATCGGACACCGCAAGGCAGACGGCGCATCCGGCCTCTCCGTCCGCGTCGACAAGCGGCGTCCCTTCC
Organism: uncultured Smithella sp.; assembly: GCA_964525155.1. GTDB lineage: Bacteria > Desulfobacterota > Syntrophia > Syntrophales > Smithellaceae > UBA8904. The sequence continues at coordinate 21,733 of CAZGDK010000001.1, forward strand.
CGGCGCATCAGGGTTTGACGCAGTTTCAACCGGTTTTTCGCCAGGTTCAGGACAATCCGGTACAGCCAGGTGGAAAATTTCGCTTCGCCCTTGAAGGACGCGATGGAGCGAAACGCAGCCAGAAACGCTTCCTGGACGACGTCGCACGCCTCGTCATAATCGCCCAGCATCCGGCAGGCAATGTTGAGCGCCTTTTGCGAATGCCTGGCGACCAGCACGGCAAACGCCTCGGTGTCCCCCTTCCGGCACGCCAAAACGAAGTCCAGATCGTCTTGGGCTTCCGGTGTTTTCGGGTTCTCTATGATCTTAGACATCCCAAACCATGTTTTTGTTCCCCAGATGTTTCAAATTGCATGACGACCGGTGACGGCGCGAGGCGAAGATGAACCACCCGCCGCCGGAGGATTACGGTTCTCCAATCTGATAGCGCGAAATATACCCGTCAAGAATATTGTTGAAGAAAAATCCCGTATAGAAAGAAGAGGCCAAAGGAGATGCGTCCGTAACAGTCGCCATCAGATTATTGTCGACGTAGGCGCTGAGCGTCGCGGCGCTGTCGCTGTTTGTGATCAGCTTAAACGTGTAGGTGTGATAGTCGGTCATGGCGGAGCTCACGGACCAGTCCGCCGATTTGAGAATGGAAAACATGTCGCTTAATTTGCAGATATGTATTTTTCCGTTTGCGCCGTCAAAGATCAGGCTATAGCAGGAGCTCAAGTCGCTTGACGCCCGCAGATAAAAACCGTAATTGCCGCCTGTTTCGGCCATGGAAACAATTTTCATTTTGCCGGACACGCTGACATTTCCCGATCCGCTGTAATTGGCGTTGAGCAGATAGGATGAATCCGCCGCCGACGCGTTGAAACGCGCCGCCTTATCGTCCGATTCCGATTCGATGGTCCAGCCCGACTCGCTGCCCTTGATCACGGCCCACGGGGTTTGCGGAAAAGTTTCGTAATCGGTGAAGTCGTCTGTAAGCACGGACGCGGAGTCTGAATCCGTAGCCGACGAGTCGTCCAGCGGACCGCACCCGCAAAGGGTTGCCAGAAAGATTGCCGCCACGACAAAAAAGAAAAATCTTTTTCCGATAATCCCCGCCGACTGTTTCATCAAAACCGTCCTCCCTCAATGCGCCTTCTCAACAAGAGCGACCCCCGCCTGCCGCCTCCGGCCGCCTTCCGCGCCCTTGCCCGATGATTTCCATGTCCTGCCGTGAAAAACCACAAATTCAATAACATGTCAATACGATTAACAGTTTTTTACCTGTTGCAATTTTCGCCAAAAGGCATGATATGTTTCGACAGTTTGCCGCATTAAAGACGGGATGCCGCATCCGGCGTCCGTCAACGGAGAAGACATCGAGATGATTGATTTTAAAACATTTTATGGATTATCGGAAAATCCCTTCGACGCCGCATCCGACGCCCGATTCTTTTTCCCCTCCGAAAGCCACCGTGAAGCCCTGGCGTCATTGCAGTATGGAATAACCTACCGGAAAGGCTTCATGCTGATTCTGGGCGCAGCCGGCAGCGGGAAAACCATGCTGATTGAACGCCTGATCAGCGTATGCGCCCGGACTACGCGCATCATTTTCTTTCCCCACAGCCAGGTTCCCTTTCCGAAAATGCTTGCCGTCATACTCGAGCAGATGAATCTGACGGCGGCCGCCCAAACCAAGGGGGCCATGATGCACAGTCTGTATTACGGATTGATGGAATGCCAGAAGCGCGATGAGACGGTCGTTTTGGTGATGGACCAGGCGGAAAAAATTCCGCTCGAGGTCCTCGAAGAAGTGCGCCTGCTGGCAAATCTCGAAACCGGCGCGTCCAAGCTGCTCCAGATCGTGCTGGTCGGAAGGCCGGAGCTTGGCCGGAAACTCCAATCCAGGCGGGTCCGTCAAATTGTACAGCGCATCGCCATCCGCGGCGGAATCTCCCTGTTAGCACCTCAAGAATCAAGGCAATACATCGACCACCGGCTGGGCGTCGCGGGCGGCACGTCCGGAATTTTTGCCGAAGACGCCCTGGCCATGATCTGCAAATCCGCGAAAGGATGTCCCCGGACGCTCAACACCCTGGGCCATAATGCCCTGATGCTGGGCGGCTGTCTTTCCGAAAAGCCGATAACCGCATCCACGGTAAAGAAAATTCGCGGGGGAAAAAATCCTTTGACCGAGACGGAAGCCAAAGGCCTGGCGTCCGGTTTTTCCGCGCGCCTGTCCGGAAAAATCGTCCTGACGTTTTTCGCGCTTGCGGGCCTGCTGATGCTGATCGCTTTCGGGAAAGCCTCTCTATCCGCGCTTCTCAACGCCCTGAAACCCCATCCTCGCGCTCTTGTCAGCGCCGACTCGGAGAAAGCCGCCGCCCCGGAAAGCCGCGCGTTTTCCATCCCGGATCATACCCAACATCCGCCCGCCCCTTTCATCGCCGCCGATGCGCCGCCCGCAGCGGGAAAGCCCGCTTCCGAAAATATCGCACCGAATGCCGCGCCGGCAAAGCCGCATCCGGGCATACGCATCCGGACCGTAGTCGATGTGCAAAAGGGAAGCAGCCTGTCCGTATTCGCCTTCCGGAATTACAAAATGACCAACGAAACGCTCGTGGATCATATCATCAAGGCCAATCCGGAAATCGCCAATCCCGGCCTGCTTGAGCCGGGCCAGAAAATCCGGATTCCGGAAATTACGGAAGCCTTGCTGATCATCCGCTCTCCGGACAATCTGTATCACGTTCATTTGAGAACATTTGAGGATTTGAAAGGCGCGCAACACTACCGGCGCATCGCCGCGTCATGGGGACAACCGACCGAGACGTCACCCTGGCCCATATCGGAAAAAGAAACCTGGCACAGGGTTCTGGCCGGGCCTTTCGCAAATTACAGCGAAGCAGCCAAGGCTCTCGAAAGCATGAAGAAGAAGGGATTTACCGTGATTCCTTTTAATCCGTAACGCCGCTTTCCGGCACAAGCTCCTGACGCGCGGCCGCGCCGGCTTTCCAGGCCGGCGCAAAAACGCTGAAAAACAGAATGTAAAAAACGAATATCAGGCTGAAGATGTAGCGGCGTTCGGCGTGAAAAAAATAGGCCATGACAAATGTCAGGAAAACAAAACTCCAGAAGACCCACAAAATTTTCAGTTTCGGACGGGTCAAACGCCTGGCCCAGACAAACGGCCAGACGAAAAACGAAAAAAACGCCGTCACGGTGATCACACCGGTAAAGACCTTCATGAAAAACAACACGCCGCTTGCGGACAGCACCACGGGGAAGAGCTGCCCCACAAACAGAAACTTGATTTTCACAAAATTTTCCAAAAGCACGCCTTCCCGGTGTTTGAGACAGTCCATTCCCAGGGCGTAAAAATAGTCCTGGTTATACATCGGCTCGGTGGTGTTAAAGACATTCATACCAAAATAATCTTCGTAGCCGGGCGGCCCGATGACGTAATGCCAGCCCTCAAAGCGCGAATTGACTTCACTGGCCTTGCACTGGCCCAGAAAGAAATTCAGCCCGCCGTTGGCGCCCAGCCCCCGGACGGCTCCGCCGGAAATACGGTTATTTTCAAAACTCACCGCGGCAAACACCAGCGTGAACGCAATGCCGAAGGCGACGGCGTTGGCCCAGGCCCACCCTTTGCGGTAATAAGCGAAAACATAGAAATTCAGGGGAATGACAAACAAAACAAACGCGGGCCGGACACCCACGGAAATGCCGAACAGGAGCCCCGCGGCAAACAGGTATTTCTTTTGGGTCGGATGGCAAAACAGCAACGACAGCGCGATGATAAAAAGGGGCAGCGCGATGTTTTCGGAAAACACGAATGCGTAAAGATAAACGACCGGATAGGTGAAAATGTATAAAAGCGTGACGGCCACGCTCAACTTTTCATTTTTAAAAATCTTGACGAGCAGTTTGTACAGAAAAGCAATGCTCACGCTTCCCAGGATAATCTGCAGCAGGAGAACAATCTCCAGATTGAAGTTGGACAACCCCAGAAGGCGAATGGGATAAAAAAGCCAGGATAAAATGATGTGATAAAGCGGCGGCCAGATGACCCATTGATCCACGGAATGGGTATCGCCATCAAATCTTCTGAGCGCCCTCTCCCAGTAGCCGCCGGCGTCACTGTCGTCGTTATACGTCCAGTATTCGGTAAAAAAAGACACGTAAATGAAATATACAAGGAAGGCCAGCGCGGCCAGAAACCACTCCGGGTGCGCTTTGACGGTATTGACAAGCTTGTCTCTGATGGATTTGATCATATTTCCGGAGACAACCCGACGGTTATCAGAGCCTCCGTTTTCCCGCGAGAGAAGATCATTTCCAGCAATGGGAATAGAGACGCCTTTTGTTGTTTGTCAAGAAATTCCATTTTCTTTCTTCCGTGCCCGACGGCGACGAACAATACAAGCCGTTTCATTTTTTGTGCCGGTTGACGTCAACTGCTTTTCAACCGATTTAAAGATCGGCCTGCTTACCTGCTATTGATTTCCCTGTCAACATAAAAAACTGTAAATTAATGTAATGTCCCATGCCGGGGGCCAGCGCGTTTTTGACAGAACGCATCAAAAGCGGAAACGCAGACGCACAATCATGCCGAGGTATTTACGCCCGCGGCGGATAAACCCCCACAAATTGGTTGCCGTCTTGGATTCCCCGCGCCGGCGCGGCGTCAAAACATACGGCACTTCCACGACGCGGGCCCGGCGCTCTTTGATCAAATAGACGATAAGTGCGATGAAGTATTCGCCGTAATCTCCGCTAAGATCGTAGCCCTGGAGAAATTCCCGTTTCAAAACAATGAAACCGCTGGACCAGTCGCGAAAACGGCAGCCCAGCGCCCACCCGCCGAGAATGCTGAGCGTCTTACTCAGCATCAGCTGAGTCGCCAGAAGAAAATTGACCGCGCGCGCATCGCCGCCGCCCGGCACATAGCGCGATCCCACCGCCACATCGGCGCCCTCATCAATCGCCTGCAGCAGCTCGGGAATTTTTTTAGGCGGCATGGACAGGTCCACATCCATCCACATCAATAATCTTCCCCGTCCCATTTTCAGTCCGTCGTTGATCGCGCTGGTCAGGCCGCGCACATTGACGCGTCGCAGCAGCCGGACGTTTGAGCGCGAAGCGGCAAAAGCTTCCACGGCCTCCCAGGTTTTATCGGGGGAATCATCATCCACCACAATGGCTTCGTAGGGAATGGCCACTATCTTTTCCAGCTCGGACAAAAGCAGGATGATGTTGTCCTTTTCGTTGTATGTCGGCAAAATAATGCTCAACGCAATTTCGGCATTCATGGCTGCCCGCCCTCCTTTGGAAGAGTAAACCGTACCCGCTCATCGCTTACCCCGACCATGTTTCGATGACGCCATCCGGAAGCGTCTTCGTAGCTGTAATTGACGGCAAAGCCGCCGTCGAGTTCGATAAAGTCAAACGCCATCTCCAGAGTATGCCGGCCCGGATCAAGGGTGATTTCAACGGATTTTTCAAGAGCGCCGCCGGGATCCTCTTGATTGGCGCTCAAATCATAAGGATTCTTTTCGGCCAGCAGGGTTTTGCCGTTGATAAGCATCTCAAACGGCCAGACGCTGTAAACATCGAACCTCAGCGCCAGCGGCTCTCGACCGGCAATGTCCAGGCGGGTTATCGCCCAAACACGGGTTGGAACGCTCGGTTTATAACCCGTATCGGCATGCGCAATGACCCCCTTGCGGGCGAACGGAAAAAACAGGCGGCCGACATCCTGAACGGTCGACGCGCCGGCGGGAGCGCTATCCAGGCTCCGGGCGTGCATTTTCATGCTCGGTGAATGTTGGGGCTCCAATGCGACAACGACGGCCGCGGAAACGCCGATGATCAGCCCCATTGTCAGGCCATAGGGCAAAAGAACTTTTCTCCAGCGCCGCCAGTCACCGTAAAACAGTTCGGCCAGTTTGAAAAAAAGGAGATAAAACGCAAAAATGATCGCATACGAATAACGCGGCTCCCCGGTAAACAGATAGCTGACCAGAAGTGTCAGACCAATCACCGTCGTCAAAAACCCGCAAAGCGGCTTTTCTTCGGACGAAAGCCCCCGCCACATCCACAGATAAAGCCAAAGCGACACAAACATGAGAAATTTAAATCCATCCCAAAGCGGCCGGAAAAAATCATATCCGGGAATGGGCATGGCAGGCAGCATCGTCGCGAAAAACAGGTCTTTGACGTGCGCAAAATTTTTGAGAAGCCTTTCCGGGTGATGTTTGATGAAATTCCAGCCCAATTGATAATAATAACCCTGATCATAGAACGGAACGTTGGTTTTAAAATACCCTTGTTCCGGCTTCTGGGACAGGGCCGGAACCACAATGAAATGGTTTAAGCCCTCATGCGACAGTTCAATGCGATGGTAACGGGCATTGGCGATAAAAAAATCCAAGCCGCCGTTGGCGGAAAGCCCCGTCACCCTGCCCTGCGAGATGCGTGAGACTTCCAGACCGGCGCCCAGAATCAGCGCAAAAAACAGGGTGGAAAAAACGGCGGCGCGCGCCACAAACGCAAGGCTGAAACGCCGGCGGATCAATAAATAAACGACGAAGGCCAGGCCATAAGGGGCAAGGGACGGACGAATGATCGAGGCAAAGGCAAACAGCAGGGCCGAAAGAATCAGCCACATCCAACCCTCACGGCGGTAAATCAGGGAAACGGCTATCACCAGCAGGGGAATCGCTAGATTTTCCGAAAGCAGAAAGGCGTTGAAATACCAGGCCGGAAAGCCAAAGCCATAAAGCAGCAACGCCGCCAGCCCCCACGGGGTCTGTTGAAACCAGCGCACAGCCACGCGCTGCAGTGCATAAACCGACACGGCATGAGCCAGGATGTTCATGGCCAGCACGGTTTCGAGTTTGATCAAGCCAGAAAGACCCAGCCATTTCAACACGCGGAAAAACTCCGCCAGAAAAATATGATAGCCGGGCGGCCAGGCAAAGTACTGGGAAATATCGTACGGGTTTCCATCGAGCCTTTGCAGCGCCCGTTCCCAGAAACCGTGCATATCGCTGTACAGGCACGACGGATAGTCCGTTAAGAGAAAAACATACAGCGCGATGATCAGCAATGAACTGAACGCAAGAAAAAACCCGAAGAGTCTGGTTTGATAAAATGTACGAAAATCTTGGATGCCGGACCGGCCGGTCTGCCGGCGGCGCTCACTGGTTCTGGACCACATCCTTTAGCCCCCGTTGCCGCATCTGTTTTTTCGTGAATAGCAGATTTCGGGGAGCCTGCAAATAAAAAAATCTCTAATAACCGCACCGGCCGTTTTTGAAAGCGCCGCTTTTGCGCCCGCGGCAATCCAAGCAAGATGCACGGGACGGATCACGAATCGCTTTCGTTTGCCTGGGGCAGGCTGAAGCGAAGCCGCGTATCGCTTACCCCCAGGGTCTTTCGCTGCAGCCAGCCTTCGGCATCCAGATAATTGTATTTAATGGCAAATCCCCCGTCCCTCATGGGATAGTCGAAGGCAACCTCCAGCGCATAGTGGCCTGGATAGAGGATGGTTGCCGCTTTGAATTCAATCGCATAAAAGGGATTTGTTTCAACCGGCAGCTTTTTGCCGTTTATCAGAATTTCAAACGGCCAGTCCGTAATGACCTCGAACGTCACGGGCAGCGGCCCCGACCCTTCGACGTCCAAGCGGCTTTGCGTAAGAACCCGGGCGGGAGAGCCAAGCTTATATCCCAAGTCGGCATGCGAGACGGATTCTTTCATCCGGAACGGAAAAAACAACCGGCCAACCTGATGTTCCGACGCAGACACGCTCTGCGGTTGTTCCGATTGGGCCTGTATCTCCATCCTCATGCTCGGCGGGTAGACGGGCTTCATCCAATAGGCAACGGCAACCGCGGCGACAACGATGCCCCCCATCATCAGAGCGTAAGGACGCCAGACCTTTTTCCAGCGCCCCCACTCAGAAGTAAACTGCTCGGCCAGCTTGAAAAAAAGAAGGTAGAAAACAAAGATGATCTGATAGGTATAACGCGGCTCTCCCGTAAACAGATAACTGACCAGGATCGTCACGCCGATCACGGTCATCGAAAAAGCGAACAGCGGTTTTGCTTCGGACGAAAGGCCCCGCCACATCCAGATATACAACCCCAGAGACAAAAACATGATAAATTTAAACACGTCCCACAGCGGGCGCAAAAAGAAATATCCGGGCGTGTCCTGGCTGGGAAGCATGGGCGAAAAAAACAGGTCCCGGATGTGTTCAACATTCTTGAGAAGTCTTGCCGGATCGTGCTTTATGAAATTCCAACCCATTTTAAAATAATAGTCCTGTTCGTAAAACGGAATGTCCGTTTTGAAGTACCCGTTTTCCGGATTGTCGGACAGAGCCGGCACCACAATGACATGATGCCATCCCTCATAATGCAGGCCGACGCTGTTGTAGCGCGAATTGGCGATAAAAAAATCCAGGCCGCCGTTGGCGGAAAGTCCCGTGACTTTGCCCTGGGATATGCGCGACACTTCCAGACCGGCTGCAAAAACCAGCGCAAAGAAAATGGCGGAAAAGACGGCCGCGCGAACCAGAAACGCGCGGTTTAAACGCCAACGCACCAGAAAGTAAACAACGAACGCCAGCCCTAAAGGCGCCAATGAAGGCCGAAAAATAGCAGTAAGAGAAAACAGCAACGCGGCGGCGATAAGCGACGGCCAGCCCTCCCGGCAGTACAAAAGAGCAATGGCCAGAATCAGCAGCGGGACCGCCAGATTTCCGGAAAGCAAAAACACATTGAAATAAAGGGCGGGAAAACCGAAGGCGTATAAAAGCAGCGCCGCGAGCATCCACCGCGGACTTTGAAACCAGCGCGTCAGGATGCGCTGCATCGCATACACCGATGCGGCATACGCCAGCATGTTCATGAACAAGACCGTTTCAACTTTAATCAGACCTTCCAGCCCCAGCCAGCGCAGGACGCGAAAAAATTCAGCCAGAAAAATATGGTAGCCGGGCGGCCAGGCCAGGTACTGAGTCAGATTATACGTGTCGCCGTTGAGCCGCTCCATCGCGCGCAGCCAGAACCCCAGCATGTCGCTGTATAAATACTCCCGGAAGGCGGAAAAAAAGAAACCATAGAAAAAAATTGCGGCCAGCGAAACAAGCGCCAGACAGACGCCGAAGGCCCGCGTTTGAACAAAGTCTCCAAAATGATGAGCGCCAGACCAATGATTTTGCCCGCGCTCCTTTTCTTTTTTTTCGCTCATTATTTAATTTCCCGCCCCCTGTCCCATGGAATATTTGCGGCATTCATGGCGTTTTACTCCTCATAAAAGCCGCAGGCAAAAACAGGCGCCCCAGGTGTCCGTCCCCAGCGGCCTGGCCGATTGCCACTCTTCGGCGCATTCCGTTGCAAAACCTGAACCCTGCGCCAAAAGGTCAATTTCCGGCTTGAAAAAATACCGCATGGCGTGCGTTTCCGTAAGTTCCGCAACAGCCTTTGTTTCCCGGTCGCGCACAAACACCGTGTAATGAACATCCACCCGGTTTTCATTGGGATGCAAAACCGGCTCGGCCAGGCGGGTGATTTCGGTTTGCTCATCCGCCATGCGCTTGACGCGGAGCTCGGGGCGCTCGGTCAGCACCGCAGGACCGTACCAGACGTCGAAAATAAAAATGCCGCCCGGCTTCAGATGATGTCTGGCCGTTGCAAAGGCCGCCTGCACATCCTCGTTGGCGGTCTGATAACTGATGACATGAAACAGGGAAATCACCGCGTCAAAACGCTCCGGCAGCCTTGCCGTGCGGATATCGCCCAGGGAAAAAGAAAGGCGCGGCACAGGGGCGTCCTGCTGCATGGCGGACGCAAGCTCCAGAGACCGGGCCAGCATCTCGGGGCTGCGCTCGATCCCGCGCACACTGAATCCGCGGTCCACCAAAAGCCGTGCATGTTTGCCGGTGCCGGACCCGAGCTCCAGAATGGAGTGGGCCTTGGAATGAAGTCGCCGGATCAGCCCGGCAACATAGTCGGCTTCTTCGGAATAATCCTTGTCCCGGTACAAAAGATCATAGTAGCGGGCGTATTCATTAAACACGCCGGTTGTTTTTGCCAATTCAGATTCCTTTGAATGATTCTTCAAATTGATAACCCACCTTATTGGTTCAGGATTTTTTGTGATGTCGTCTGTATTAAAAATTTTAACCCGACGCCAGAACGGACTTCACGGCATCGGCCACCTGTTCGATTTGCGTTTCGGTGATCGTAAGTCCGCTGGGCAGGTAAAGGCCCTGACGGGCGATGCGCTCGGCAATGGGATACCTTTCGTTTTGAAAAAGGCCCATGGCGTGAAACACCGGCTGCTCATGCATGCCCAGAAAAAAGGGCCGCGTCTCAACGCCTTTTTGTTTCAGTTTTGCGGCAAACGCTTCCGCCGTAAATCCCGTGTTTTCGTCCAGGACCAGGCCGTACATCCAGTACACCTGTCTGGCCCAGGTTTCTTCGCACGGCAACTGAAGTGCGGCAATGTTTTTCAATCGCTCCGTATAAGCCCGGCCCATCCAGCGCTTTTTGGCGACAATGTCATCCATGCGCTCCATCTGCCCCAGCCCGATGGCCGCCTGCAGATTGGTCAGACGGAAGTTATGCCCGATTTGGGTATGATAAAAGCGGCGCTGCGGTTGGAAACAGAGATTGCGCAGACTTCTTGCTTTGTCGGCGTAACCGGGATCGTTGGTCAAAATCATTCCGCCTTCGCCGGTCGTAATCAGTTTATTGGCGTAAAAACTGAAGACGCTGATGTCGCCTAAACTCCCGCAGCGCAGCCAACGCGGATTTTGCGTATCGCGCCCGCTCAGATATTCGGCGCCGTGAACTTCCGCCGCGTCTTCGATCATTTTCAAATCATATTTTCGGGCCAGCGCGAAAATCGGGTCCATATCGACCGGATGTCCGTAAATATGGACCGGCATAATGGCCTTGAGCCTGCCTTCACCCCGGCGCATTTCGGCTTCCACTTTTTCCCGCACCTGCTCCACATCCATGCACCAGGTGCGGGGATCACAGTCCACCAGCACCGGAATGCCGCCCGCGTAAACAATCGCCTGCGCGCAGGATATAATCGTGAAGGTGGGCAAAATAATCTTGTCGCCCGGCTGAATGTCCAGACAGCCCACCGCCGCCTGAAGCGCCGTGGTCCCGTTGCTCATCGCCACGCCGTATTTCATGCCGCAGTACTTAGCCCACTTTGTTTCAAATTCCTCGATAAAGCGGCCCGCCGACGAAATCCAGCCGGTACGCAGGCATTCATTGACATATTCCATTTCTTTTTCGCCGATAACCGGTTCGTTGACAGGAATCATGGACACACCTCGTCAAAGCGCGTTTTGTCTCCGTCGCCGGCGTAGGGCCCCTGCTTGACCTCGATCATCGTGGTTTCCTCGATCATCTCCAGCGAATGACCGCCGCCGCAAAGCAAAATGACGTCGCCGGTGACGAGAATTCTGGAGTCAATGAAAACGCGCTCCGACGTAAAAAGATTCACCTTGACTTTGCCGCGCTTGATGATGAGCACTTCCTGCGTATAAAGGACCTGCCGCGCCAGAAAATTATGAACATGCGCGGCGATTTTGTGGCCCGGCGGATGCGTCATGGCGGCCAGCTGCTGAGAGAAGGTCGGTGGTGTAAAAAAATGAATGCCCGGTTCGTCAAAATCGTTGCGAATAATCAGCGCGATGGGCTCTATGCCGTGGACAACAGTCTCAATGTGCTTTTCCTTCATGATATCCAATGTCCTCCTTCATTTTCACGTCGCATTCCAAAAATCGAGAATACATATTTAAGATGGAAACCAGACTGTTTGCCATCCGATATCAATTGTAAACAAACGTAAAGTGCAATATGTATACCATAAAAAGCATAAATTTCTTATCTATTTGAAATTTTTTGGTATCCATCATAAATTAACGGCATGAAGAATCCCGCCTACAGCATGATGGGACACAACTGTCCTAATTAATGAAACATCCATGGGACACGAAAGATACTCTTTGCGACTACGTTTTTCGGTACTCGTAGGCCAGATGCTTTTTCGGCACACCCACGTCGATCAAGTCCCATGGCAGGAGTTCATCGACGTCTTTTTCGCGATACACATAAAAATCGGGATTAACGTTAACGGCCTTGAGGGCGCGCGTCCAGTTGCCGCCCGCGCGATGCACCGCCAGCAGGATATCGGCCACGCGCCGGTCGCCCAGCGATAAAAGCGCCTGTACGTAATTCCATTTCGGCACATCGGCAATGACATTAATTTGCTTGTCCAGTTTGAACGCCTGGAAAATTTTTTTTATTTTTTTGGCAACCGCCTGAACATCGGCAAGGGCACACCATTGCAGCGGCGTGCGGGGTTTGGGAATGAACTGGTTGATGCTCAGCGTGATGCGCCGGAATTTCTTCTTGCCTTGAGTTCGATTAAGCGCCGTGTGCTGTATTTTTTTTGCCAGGTCAATAATCGCGTCGATGTCATCATCACGCTCCGTCGGCAACCCCACCATGAAATACAGGCGCAGATTGACGATGTCTTTTTCAATCAGGCGTCCGGCGGCATCGAGAATATCCGCCTCCGTAATGCCCTTGCGCAACACATTTCGCAGGCGCTGGGAGCCCGCCTCGGGCGCGAGCGCGACTGTTTCAATGCCGCAGGCCTTGAGAAGGTCCAGCATGTCGTCTCGAATCTGATCCACGCGCAAAGACCCGATGCCCGCCTGGCCGCCCCGCTCGATGATATAGCGGCCGATGCGGATCAGATCGGGATGATCGGACACCGCCGTGCCGACCAGGCCGATTTTCTTTTTTCGCGCAAGCCCTGCGTCCACGGCCCGTGTAATTTCTTCGTACGAACGAAAGCGCGGTGGCGCGTATACATAGCCTGCCGCGCAGAAACGGCACAGATGCGGACAACCGCGGTTGACTTCCACCAGATACATGTCCGCCATTTCCGTGTCCGGCGAACTGACCGTTTCGGTTGTGCAAAAGGCGTCAATGTCTTTAATGGCAGGTATTTCAATGACCCGGGGCAATCCGTTTTCGTTGGGTGCGACGCTCTTGATTTTCCCGTCCGGGAAATACGCCACGGCATACAAAGACGGAACATAAACTTGCGCTGTCTGCCGCTGGAGATGCACAAGCAGCGCTCGGCGTTCCAGATTCAAATGACGGCCCTGCTCATACGCGCAGGCAAATGCGGGCAGCGCTTCCTCGGCCTCGCCAAGAATAAAGGCGTCAAAAAAATCGGCCAGCGGTTCGGGATTGAGCGAAAGGGCAATGCCACCGCCAATCACCAGCGGGTGCGCCTCCGTGCGGTCGCGGGCCAGAAGCGGAATGCCCACCGCATCCAGCATTTTTATAATATTGGGATAATCGTTTTCAAAAGAGACGGAAAAAGCAAGAAGATCAAAATCGCGAAGCGGTTTTTGGGTTTCAAGACTTGCCATTTCCGCCGTTCCGGCGACGCATTCGGCATCGTCGCCGGTCACGGATAGAAACGCTCTTTCACAAAGAAAGGAGGGGAGTTCGTTAATAATCCTGTAAACGGTCTGAAAGCCCAGGTTGGCCATGCCGACCCGATAAACATGGGGATAGGCCAGGCATACCGAAAACCCCGCGCCCCAGACTTTTTTCACGAAACCCGTCTCGTGCGCGAGCAGGGCTTCGTATTTTTTTCTTTGCTTCCAGTTCATGGACCTCTCATGGCTTCAAGCCCCGTTCAACCGGCTTGCAAAACCACGAAGAATTTTTAATCCGCCTGACGGCGCAAAAATGTCGGAATCTCGATGTCGACATTTTCATTTTCATCGTTGATGCCCATGGTCAGCACACCGGACTCGCCGCGCGTCTTTTCCTTCCGCAGAAACGTGGGGGTCGCCAGATTTTCCTTGCGGAACCCGCCCAGATGCGCCACGTTGGCCGGCGCCTGTTTCTTTTTCATGGCGTCTTCAAAGCCGGTGGCAATGACCGTGATGCGGATATCGTCGCCCATCGACTCGTCAATGACCGTGCCGAAAATAATATTGGCGTCTTCGTGGGCTTCCGCCTGGATGAGCGACGAGGCTTCGTTGACTTCGTACAGGCTTAAGTCCGCGCCGCCCGTGATGTTAAGCAGAATGCCATGCGCGCCCTGAATCGTGTTGTCTTCCAGAAGCGGCGATGAAATGGCCCGCTGCGCCGCCTCGACCGCGCGGTTTTCACCTGTTGACGTGCCAGTGCCCATGAGCGCCATGCCCATATTGCTCATGATATTTTTCACGTCGGCGAAATCGAGGTTGATCAAACCGGGAACGACGATCAGATCGGAGATGCCCTTGACGGCCTGATACAGAATGTCGTCCGCTTTCTTAAACGCGTCCAGAAGCGACAGCCCCCGTCCGCCCAGACTCAAAAGCCGCTGGTTGGGAACGACAATCAGCGTATCCACCACGTCGCGCAGCTGGATGACGCCGTCTTCCGCCTGCGCGTTTCTTTTCTTGCCTTCAAACTGAAACGGCTTGGTGACCACGGCCACCGTGAGCGCGCCGCATTCCCGCGCCACCTCGGCGATGACCGGCGCCGCGCCCGTACCGGTGCCGCCGCCCAGACCCGCGGTGATAAAAATCATGTCCGCGCCTTCGAGCTGGCGGCGAATCTCATCGCGCGATTCCTCGGCCGCCTTCCGGCCGATGTCGGGAATGGACCCCGCGCCCAGGCCCTTGGTCGCTTCCGCGCCAAGCTGAATCTTGACCGGCGCGGCCGACGCGCCCAGCGCCTGGGAATCCGTGTTGGCGATCATGAAATCCACGCCGCGCAGCGTGTAGGAAATCATGGTGTTGACGGCGTTCCCCCCGCCGCCGCCCACGCCAATCACTTTGATTTTTGCCGAATTTTCAAAACATACTTCCGTTAATTCAAACATGCGCACACCCCCTTCTTTGTTTAAAAAAACTCCAGAAACCACTTTTTAATCGCTTTGAACCAGTTGCCGAATGCGTTGCCCGTTTTGCGATAAACGGATTCTCCCGAAATATTTTTACTGCCGTAAATAATCAGCCCCACGCCGACCGCAAAAGCCGGTGAGTTGGCCTTATCCGTTAACCCGCCGACGCCCATGGGAAACCCCGAACGCACCGGCATGTCAAAAATCTGTTCCGCCATTTCGTTGATGCCCGGCAGAAGCGACGCCCCGCCGGTCAGCACCAGCCCCGCCGCCAGCAGGTCTTCATAGCCGGAGCGGACAATTTCCTTGAGCGCCATGTTCAGTATTTCTTCCATCCTGGGCTCCATGATCCGGCCCAGAATCTGGCGCGAGACCATGCGGTCTTCCCGGCCGCCCACGCTGGGCACCTCGATCGTCTCTTCCTTCGGAATCATCGACGTCAGCGCGCAGCCGTATTTGAGCTTGATTTTTTCGGCTTCCGCAAAAGGCGTTCTAAGCCCCGTGGCGATGTCCGAGGTCAGGAAGTTTCCGCCCACCGGCAAAATGGCCGTGTGCTTGATGCTGCCTTCCGCGAAAATGGCGATGCTGGTGGTCGCGCCGCCGATGTCGATGAGCGCGACGCCCAGATCTTTTTCATCCGAGCCCAGAATCGCTTCACTGGCGGCCAGCTGCTCCAGCACGACATCATCAATGTCCAGTCCCACGCGATTGACGGATTTGACGACATTCTGAATGGAGGCGGCCGCGCCCGTCACAATGTGCACCTTGGCTTCCAGCCTCACGCCCGACATGCCCACCGGATCGCGGATGCCGTCCTGGCCGTCCACCACGTAATTTTGCGGCAGGGTATGCAGAATTTCGCGATCCACCGGAATGGCGATGGCCTTGGACGCTTCGATGGCCCGCTGCAGATCATCCTCGCCGACCTCCCGGCCCTTGATGGCGACAATGCCCAGCGAGTTTTGCCCTTTGATGTGGCTTCCGGCGATGCCGACATAGGCGGAATTGATGCGGCATCCGGACATGTGCTCGGCGTCTTCGACGGCTTTTTTGATCGCTTCGACGGTGCTTTCAATATTGACGACGCCGCCTTTGCGCAGCTCCTTGGCCGGCGCTACACCCACGCCGATGATGTCGATGCCGGTGTCGGTTACTTCGCCAACCACCGCCGCCGTCTTGGTCGTGCCAATGTCGATGCCTACCAGAACATTGCTTTTCTTTTTCATATTCCCACCTTTAAAAAATCTTCGCGATCTCCTGTTTATAATTTATACTGCGGGCCCTTGCGCTTCTCTCCCGTTTTGACAAGCGCTTCCTTGCGCTGCACCGTCACTTTGGAAATGTCGGCCAGATCCACCAGCAGATGACCGTCTTTCATGCCTCGTTTTTCCAGGTCGGCCAGCACGACGTCCAGCTGGCAAAGCTTGCTTTCAAAATTGTCCCGGCCCAGTTTCAGATGCAAGCCCCGGTCCGTCAAAAGCGATATTCCAAAGATCTCATGGATGTGAACTTCCGACACCAAGCCGAGAAATTCGTACTTTTCGGAACCGGCCAGCGTCGAAAGCAGCTTGAGCGCATCGCCGACCAGAGGCGGCTGCGTTTTCGCCTGCGCATTCACGCCGCTTAAAATCGCCAGATCCACATCATCGGTCTTCGATAATTTTTTAAACACATAGCCGTCGGAATCCATCAGATACAAATCTCCGGACTGCTTCACCAGGGCGACGGGTTTGCGCTCGCGCACATCGAGCACCAGCCGGTCGGGAAACTCGCGCCCGACGGAGATCGCCTTTACCCAGGCGTTGGCGGCAATGCGCTCGGAGACGGCGGACGTATTGACCGAGAGGATATTCGACCGGGGCCGGACGCCGGCCAGCGCCAGAATATCTTTTTCCGTCAATTCCTTCAAACCGCGCACGGACACCTCGCGGATTTCAAAATAGGAGGCGCTCAAAAGCGCGCTGTAGGCCAGCACGAACATCGCGCACAAAAGTGTCGCCGCCATAAGCAGGCCAAGCGCGGAAAGCGACTCGCCCATGCTGCCGATCAGACGGCGGCGTAAACGGTTTTTTCTGGCTTCAAGATTTGCTTTCATGTTCCCGTTCCGATTTCTTCTCCGATCATCACAATTTCGGTTTCCAGGTCAATGCCTCTCTCTTTTTTGACCGTCTCCCGTATCAACCTGATGAGGATGATCATGTCGGAGGCCGTGCCCTGGCCCTTGTTCACGATAAAGTTGGCGTGCTTTTTCGACACCTGCACATCGCCGTGCCGCACACCTTTCAACCCCAGCTCTTCAATCAATTTTCCCGCCGGCAGCCCCGGCAGATTTTTAAACACCGATCCGGCGTTCGGGTATTGCAGCGGATGCTTTTCCTGACGCCACTTCATAATTTCGGACATCCGCTCGCGTATCCGAGGTCCATCGCCTTTTTGCAGCGCAAAGCGCGCGCTGCAGATGATCGTGTCCGCGGGCAGATTCGATGTGCGGTAGGCAAACGCGATCGCATCGCGGCGCAAAATGTTCTTTTCGCCCCGACCGTCAACAACCGTCACATCCGTCACCACATCTTTTATTTCCGACCCGTAAGCGCCCGCGTTCATCCGGACGGCGCCGCCTGCGCTGCCGGGAATCCCCGTGCAAAACTCCAGGCCGGTCAGAGCCTCCGTTGCGGCAAGACTCACAACTTTGCCCAGGGAGGCTCCCGCCTGGGCCTCGATGCTGTATTTTTCGTTCACCGGCGGTTTCACGGCCACGCGATCCAGGCCGCGCATCCAGATCAACGCACCCCGGTAGCCGCCGTCTTGCACCAGAATGTTCGTCAGATTGCCCACCGGCAGAAAAGGAATATGATGCTCCTTGAACCGCTTGACGATTTGGGCGAGTTGATCTTCGGTTTCCACCGTCACCAGCGCGGCCGTGCGGCCGCCGAGTTTCAGCGACGCGTGGCGGGACATCGGTTCGTCATAGAAAACCGGACCCAGCTTAAGGCCGTGCAATGCGTTCGATATGGCCTGGGCATCCGCCATTATTTTGCCGCTCCTTTTTTCGAAAGTTCCGCCAAAAGGGCCTCGCCGATCTTATAGACGCTGCCCGCGCCCTGGGTGATCACCGTGTCGCCGGGTTTCGCGTTTTTTAACAAAAAGTCCAACGTGTTTTGCGCCTGCGCGATGTATTGGGCATGCGGGTGGCCGCCTTCCTTAATAGCCGCCCAGAGCGCCGCCGAATTGATGCCGGGAATCGGCGCTTCGGAGGCGGGATAAATATCGTTGAGCACCAGCACGTCGGCATTCCCGAAGGACCGGGTAAACTCGTCAAAGAGCGCCTGGGTCCGCGTGAAACGGTGCGGCTGGAAAACCACCAGGAGCCGTCCTTTCCACATTTGACGGGCGGCGGCGAGCGTCGCCTGAATTTCCGTCGGGTGATGGCCGTAGTCGTCCACCACCGTAATGCCACAGGCCTTGCCTTTGACTTCGAGCCTGCGCTGGACGCCGGTAAACGCGAGAAGGCCCTTGCGAATCGTCACCATGTCCAGCCCCAGTTCGCGCCCGACGGCGGCGGCCGCCATGGAGTTGTAAACATTGAAAAGCCCCGGCACGAGTAGTTCCACATCGCCCAGATTCTGTCCCTGATAGGACAACTGATAAACCGTTTTGTTTTCCAGAAACCGGAGGTTGGCCGCCTTGTAGTCCGCGGGATGTTCGATGCCGTAGGTAATCACCCGCCGCTTGATGTCCGGCGCGATGTCGCGCACATGGTCGTTGTCGTTGCACATCACGGTGCAGCCGTAGAAAGGAACAATGTTGGCGAATTTCAAAAACGCGTCTTTGATTTCCGCAATGCCCGGATAAAAATCGAGATGCTCGCGGTCGATGTTGGTGATCACGGCAATCGTGGGAGAGAGCTTCAAAAACGACCCGTCGCTTTCGTCCGCTTCCGCCACAATGATGTCGCCGTCGCCCAGGCGGGCGTTGGACCCGATGCTGGCAAGCTTCCCGCCGATGACCATCGTCGGATCGAGGCCGCCCTGCGCTAAAATGGTGGACACCATCGACGTCGTGGTCGTCTTGCCGTGGCTTCCGGACACCGCCACGGAAAATTTCATCTTCAAAAGTTCCGCCAGCATTTCCGCCCGCGGAATCACCGGAATGTTTCGGCGATGCGCTTCCACCACTTCCGGATTGTCTTTCTTCACCGCCGTGGAGGTCACGACCAC
Organism: uncultured Smithella sp.; assembly: GCA_964525155.1. Classification (GTDB taxonomy): domain Bacteria; phylum Desulfobacterota; class Syntrophia; order Syntrophales; family Smithellaceae; genus UBA8904. The sequence goes on from CAZGDK010000001.1 coordinate 40,890, forward strand.
GTCGGCATTGCCGATATTGTCCGGCGCGTGCCCCTGCGCGATCCGCGCGCCCAGGCGTGTCAAACGTTCGGTGGTATCGGACACCTGCGCGTCCGAGCCGCTGATACTATAGCCGAGATTCAAGAGCACTTCGGCAATGCCGCTCATCCCGATGCCGCCGATGCCGACAAAGTGAATGCCTTTGATTTTGCGCTGCATGAATCCGATTTCACGATCTTTTCCCATTTTACCTTTTACTCCGTCTGCTGCTTAATGCTTTTTGGCCTTCGCCAGTTCAAGGCAGGCATCCACAATTTTTGCCGCCGCGTCGAGCCTGCCCAGTTTTTTAGATTGCTGTTCCATCTCCTTCAATTTCCGCTCGTCGGCAAGCAGGGTCTCCACACGTTCAAATAATTTTTCCGGCGATAAATCGCGTTCCGCAATCATAATCGCCGCGCCCGCCTCCACCATGGCTTTGGCGTTTTGAGTCTGATGATCATTGGCCGCCCACGGGAACGGAATCAAAATGGAGGCGCGTCCCGCAGCCGTAATTTCCGCAAGCGACGTCGCGCCGGCGCGGCAGATGATCAAATCGGAGACCGCGTAAGCCGACACCATGTCCACAATAAATGGGAGAACCTGGGCCACGATGCCATGCTTCTTATACGCGTCCCGCACCATGTCGCAGTCGTTTTCTCCGGTCTGATGAACGATACGAAACCCTTCCTTGATATTCTGTAGAAGCGGCAGCATGGCCACCACGGTCCGGTTGATCGCAGCCGCGCCTTGCGAACCGCCGAATATCAAAATCCGACGTCCTTCTTTTTTTGCGCCCGCGGCGCTTAACCCTTCGGCGAAAGCCGCCCGCACCGGATTTCCCGTTACTCTCAATTTGCGGGGGTCAAATCCTTTTGCGCTTTCTTCATACGTCAGAAAAACATTGTCCACAAATTTACCCAGGATGCGGTTGGTGTTCCCCGCCAGGGCGTTTTGTTCGGCAATGGCCGTCGGAATTCCCATAAGCCATGCGGTGATCACCGCCGGCCCCGAGGCATAACCGCCCACGCCAATGACCACATCCGGCCCGAAGGCCTTCAAAATATTCCGGGACTGCCGCATGCTGTTGGGAATTGCGTACAGGCCTTTCAAAAACGCCTTTACCCCTCTGCCTTTCAAGCCTTCCACGTCAATCAGTTTCAAGTCGTACCCCAGACGCCCCAGGACGCGCTGTTCGATGCCCCGTTTCGTCCCGATGAAGATTACGCGGCTTTTGGCGTCGCGCTTTAAAAATTCCTCCGCGACGGCAATGCCGGGAAACAAATGCCCGCCGGTTCCTCCTCCCGCAATGACGATGTTCATGTCCAACACCCCCGCCATTTACGTCCGCTGCGTGGAGATATTGAGCAAGATCCCCACGACAACCATACTCACGACAAACGACGTGCCGCCGTAGCTCAAAAACGGCAACGCCAACCCTTTGAGCGGAATCAATCCCATGACGCCCGCGATATTGATAAATGCCTGCATGGCGATCAGCATCGTCAGTCCCGAAGCCAGAAGCGTGCCGAACAGATCCGGCGCGCGAAACGCAATCATGAAGCCGCGCAGCAAGAAGAATATGAACATCACAATCACCAGCGTGACGCCGATAAAACCGCTTTCCTCGGCAATAACGGCCAGAATAAAATCCGTGTGCGGCTCCGGCAGATAAAACAGCTTCTGCATGCCGTCGCCGATCCCCTGCCCGGTGAGGCCGCCCGCCCCGAAGGACAGAAGCGATTGAATCAACTGAAATCCGGTGTTATCCGGGTCCTTCCAGGGATCAAGAAACGCCGTGAGTCTTGCCAGACGGTACCCCTTGTGCAAAATAAGCCACGCGCCGATGGGGATAAATGCCGCCCCCAGAAACAGCAAATGCGTGATGCGCGAACCCGCCAGAGACAGCATCAAAAGCAGAATCGAGGCAATGATGACAACCGTTCCGAAATCGGGCTGCAGGATGATGAGCCCCATGATCAGCGCCGTCACCGATAAGGGCACAACAACGCCGCGGCTGAATTTCTTGAGATGATGCACTTTGCGCGTCAGCAGATGCGCCAGGAAAAGCACCATCGCCACCTTGACGAGCTCCGTCACCTGAAACGAAAAGAAGCCCATATTGAGCCACCGGGTCGCGCCGCCTCGCTTGAGACCGACATGCGGGATGAAAAGAAGCAGCAGCAAAACGATGGAAACGGCAACACCGGGATAGGCGACTTTCTTGAGCTGTTCATAGGGAACCTTGGTCATGACAATCATGCCGATCAGCCCCACCACCAGAAAGATCAGATGCTTTTTAATAAAAAACTGCCCGTCCTTGAACTTCTCCAGCGCCAGAATGGAGCTCGATGAATAAATCATCACGGCGCCCGCCGTCACCAGAAACAGCGTGACCAAAAGCAGAACGACATCGGGCGTATTGGTTTCTTTTTTAAAAGCAGATTCCATTAAAGCGTCCTGACCACGTCCTTGAAATAATTTCCACGTTCCTTGTAATTATTAAACTCGTCAAAACTGGCGCATCCCGGCGAAAGCAACACAATGTCGCCCGGCCGCGCACCTTCATAGGCTTTAAGCGTCGCCGCCTTGAGCGTGGGCGATTTGCTGACCGGAACCTCGCGGCCGATTTGCGGCTCGATGCGGTCGCGCGCTTCGCCGAACAAAATAACCTGCCTGGTCTTGGCCCCCAAAAGCCCCTTGAGGATTTCAAAATTTCCGTCTTTGTCCCTGCCGCCCAAAAGCAGAATTACCGGTGTGTCAAAGGTTTGCAGCGCCCGGACCACGGCATCGACATTCGTGCCCTTGGAATCGTCGTAAAATTTCACGGCATTTTTCTCGCCGGCAAATTCAATACGATGAGGCAAACCGCGGAAACCGGTCACGGTCCGCATGATGCTGTCCGGCGTGCAGCCGCAGAAACGCGCCGCGACAATGGCCGCCATGACGTTTTCCACGTTATGCAGCCCCGGCAGGGCAATCATATTTAAAGGGTAACGCTCTTCGCTTCCATCGGATCTCCGGTAAACGATCGACTCGCCGTCGGGGAAAATGCCTGCGGACAGTTTTCGCTTGGAACTGAACAAGACCACCCGCGACGCAAGCGATGACGCCAGGCCGTCCTGCATTTCATCGTCGGCATTCAAAATCGCCAGATCGGTATTTTGCTGATTTTCGAACACGCGTCCCTTGATGCGCGCGTATTCGGCAAACGATCCGTGATAGTTGACGTGATCGCAGGTGATGTTAAGCAGCATGGCCGCGTGCGCGCGGAATTGATCAATCCACTGCAATTGAAAACTGCTGATTTCGGCCACAATGAAATCATCGGTCTGATCCGTGACGGCATATTCAATCAGGGGATTGCCGATATTGCCGCCGACAAATACTTTCTTCCCCGCATCTTTCAATATCTCGCCTAAAAGCGTCGTGGTGGTGGTTTTGCCGTTGGTCCCCGTCACCACGATAATCGGCACGCGGATAAACCGGTAGGCAAGCTCTATCTCGCTTAAAATGGGAATGTTCTTTTTCTGAGCGGCGACCAGAATGTCAGAATAAGGAGGAATCCCGGGCGACGGCACGACCATATCTACGCCGGCCAATACCTCGGGACCATAGGGGCCTGCGGCAAGCCAGGGCTTCCCGGCCAGTTTTTCAAACGCCTCTCCCCACGCGCTTGCCGGTTTTTCATCAGCCGCCACCACGGACGCGCCGCGGCTTCCCAAAAATTCCGCCACAGCCACGCCCGTTTTGCCCATGCCGATAACCGCTATTTTCTTTCCTTGAAGGTCCATGTGTCCTCTACCGCAATTTCAGGGTGATGATGGCCGTAAGCGCCAGCAGAATCGAAATGATCCAGAAGCGGACAATCACCTTGGGCTCAGCCCACCCTTTGAGTTCAAAATGATGATGAATCGGCGCCATGCGGAAAATCCGCTTGCCGCCCGTCAGTTTGAAATAACCGACTTGAAAAATGACGGAAAATGTTTCCATCACAAACACGCCGCCGACAATCGCCAGCAGAATTTCCTGCTTGGTCATGACAGCCACCGCGCCTAAAGCGCCGCCCAGCGACAGCGATCCGACATCGCCCATGAAGATTTCCGCCGGATAGGCGTTAAACCATAAAAAGCCCAGCGTCGCACCGACGAGCGCCCCGCAAAAAACGGACAACTCTCCCACCCCCGAAACATAGGGAATCTGAAGATACTGCGCGATTTTGATATTGCCGGCAAAATAGGCAAAAAACACATAGGTGGCAAAGCAGATGATGGCGGGGCCGGCGGCAAGCCCGTCGAGACCGTCGGTCAGGTTCACGGCGTTGGCCGCGCCGACAATGATGAAAACACTCAGCACAATGTAGCCCCAGCCGATGTTGGGCAACACCGTCTTGAAAAACGGGATGGTGATCTGCGTATTGAAGCCGGGCTTGAAATACAAAATTAAACCGACAAACAGCGCAATGACAATCTCCGCGGCAAGCCGGGTCTTGCCGGAAACGCCACGCGAGCTTTTCCCGGCCAGTTTTCGGTAATCATCCATAAAACCGATGAGACCGAATCCCACGGTGACCAGAAGCGCGAGCCACACATAATACACGGAAAGATTGGCCCAGAGGATCGTGGAAATCACCACGGCAAAAATGATCAAGACCCCGCCCATCGTGGGCGTGCCTTTTTTCACCTGATGCGTTTGCGGTCCGTCTTCGCGGATCTGCTGATCGATTTGCAGATCCTGCAACTTCCGGATCAGCCAGCGCCCGAAGATCAGGCAGATCAGAAGCGCCGTGATCGAGGCAAAGATCGTCCGAAACGTGATGTAGCGAAACACGTTGAAGGACGAAAAAATCGTATGCAGCGGATATAAAAATTCGTAAATCACTTTATTTCTCCAGTTCTAAGAAGCCTTCTTATCGGCTCCTCCCCGTCCGTCACCGTAGGCGTCGCAAAGCCGCGACACAAACCGGTCCATTTTCATCCGGCGGGACCCTTTCACTAAAATCCAGTCTCCTTTATGCAATTGCTTTTTCAAAGAGGCCAGCGCCTCTTCGTCATCTTTCAAAAACATCACTTTTTCCGGCGCAAGCCCTCCATCTTCAGCGCCCGCGGCGACCATTTCGGCAAAATCGCCCTGAAGATAGGCCGCTTTGACGCCGGTTGCCGCCAGCAGCAGTCCGATCTTGCGATGCAATTCCTGCGCAGCCTCGCCCAGTTCCAGCATATCGCCCAGAAACACAAACGCGTTGCGGGCGCCTTTCAGGTCTTTGAGCGTCATCAACGCTTCGCGCATCGATGCGGGGTTGGCGTTGTAAGCGTCATTAATAATGTACGCGCCATTTTGCAGTTTGATGATCTCCATTCGGCCGCCCACCGGCTGAAACGCCGCAAGCCCCGATGCGATGGATTCATCGTCCATTCCCGCGGCGATCGCCACGCCCGCCGCCGCCATCGCATTATAAATATTATGGATGCCGGCAACTTTCATCTCCACTTTCTGCTGCCGGCCGCCTGCAAGCAGGTTGAAACTTACCCCCCGTGCTCCGTTTTTCCGGATGTCTCGAACACTTACATCAGCGGTGTCGGTCATGCTGAAGGTCACACGGCGGCCGGACCACTTTTGCGCCAGCGTGCGCACCGCCTCATCATCCAGATTCACCACCACCGTCTTCCCCGGGTCCATATTCATAAACAAATCGCCCTTTTCCTGGCGCACCACCTCGACTGATCCGAATCCGGCCAGATGGGCCGGTCCCACATTGGTGATGAGCCCGATATCCGGCGAGGCAATTTGTGTCAACCTTTTAATTTCGCCGCGCGTGTTGGCGCCCATTTCCAGGACGGCAATCTCATGCGCAGAGGTCATCCGAAAAATAGTTTGCGGCAAACCTATTAAATTGTTGAGGTTTCCCGAAGTGTGGAGAACTTTTTTCTTCGTTCCCAGAATCGCCGTGATCATTTCCTTGGTCGTGGTCTTTCCGGAAGAACCGGTCAACCCGACAACCGGGATGGAAAAGCGCAAACGGTAGGCGTGCGCCAGATCCCCCAGGGCCTTGAGCGTATCGGCTACCTTGATCACGCAAATGCCCGCATCTATTTTCTTCAAATCCACGTTGTCTTCATTTTGAACGATAATCCCCGTGGCGCCGCCGGCCACCGCCGCATCAACGAACTTATGGCCGTCAAAAAATTCTCCGACCAGCGCGATGAAAAGATTCCCGCTTTTCATCTGCCGCGAATCGGTGGACACGCCGTCAAACGGCTGCAACACCCGTCCGGAAAGCAGCGTCCCGCGGGTGGCGTCCAGCGCCTCTTCCAGACCAAATATGGGCGAATCGGTATTCGTCATTGTCTAACTCCTCAACGTCAACGCCTCCGCGGCGATCAACCGGTCGTCAAACGGCACTTTGGTTGTTCCCAAAATCTGATAATCCTCATGCCCTTTCCCGGCAATGAGAACGATGTCTCCGGATTCGGCCAGACGGATGGCGGATTCAATCGCGCTTTTGCGGTCAGCGATAATCGCATAGCTTGGACTTTGGCCATCGCGCGACAGAGCATCGGGCGACACCTTCCTGATCCGGCTCTGATCAATGCCCGCTTCGATTTCGGCGATGATCGCCAGCGGCTCTTCCTGACGCGGATTATCGGACGTCACGATCGTGAGGTCGCTGTACGTCGTTGCCGTTTTGCCCATCACCGGCCTTTTGAGGCGGTCGCGGTTGCCGCCGCATCCGAACACCGTGATGATCTTTTTATTTTTTAACGCGGCAAGCGTCTGCAAGACCTGATGAAGTGCATCGGGCTTATGCGCGTAATCGACAAAGACATGAATGCCTTCGTTTGACGCCACGCGCTCCAGACGCCCCGGCACGCAAGCCAGATTTCGAATTCCCGCTTCAATGACGGAAGGTTCAATATTCAGGATCGTTGCCGTACCGGTCGCGGCCAGTATATTGGAGAGATTAAACCCGCCCACCAGACCGGACGATACGGCAAGCGGCTTTCCTGCCGCCGATATTTCCGCACGGATGCCGTCGAGCGTGATTTGTTTTTGCCGGATCATCACATTGCCTTGCAAGCCGTACGTCAGAGCCGGAATATTAATTTCAGCCATCAGCTTTTGTCCCCAGGGATCATCGACATTGATGACCGCTTTGCAGGAATGGCTTTTTTTGCCGGACGGCAGAAGCTCCGAAAACAGTCTTTTCTTCGCGCGGAAGTAATCGTCCATGTCCTGGTGATAATCCAGATGCTCGGGGCTGAGATTCGTGAAAATTCCCAGATCAAAATCGCAGTCGTCCACCCGCTTCAAATCCAGCGCGTGCGATGAGACTTCGGCAAGAACATGCGTCACACCTGCGTCCGCCATCTCGCGCAGGATCTTCTGCATTTCAAACGATTCCGGCGTGGTGTTGGGCGCGGGCAGCACCTTGCCCTGGTAGCGGTAATTAACGGTCCCCAAAACGCCGCAGCAAAAACCCGCGGCCGCAAGGATGGATTCCAGAAGATACGTCACGGTGGTTTTCCCGCTGGTTCCCGTAATGCCGACCAGCGTGAGCTTGGACGACGGATCGCCAAAAAAATTTTTCGCAAGCACGCCCAGCGCCCGGCGGCTGTCGGCCACCTGAATGGCGATCACGTCTTTCGGAACGGAAATATCTTTCTGATGAACGATAAAACGGGCGCCGCGTGAAACGGCCTCATCGATGAAGTTGTGACCGTCGTGGGCGAGCCCCGCAATCGCCACAAAGAGCGACCCCGGCCGGCATTGATGGGCCGCATAGCATACCGACGCTACATTCCCCGCAGGGAATGCCTTCCGTCCGATTCCATCGATGCTTTTAAGGAGTTCGCCCAGTTCCATTTAGCCTCTAATTCTTCATCTCAAAAACGATTTTGCACACCGACTCGTCACCGAGCTTCGCCCCCGCCTGGGGAGATTGACGCACGGCCCAGCCGCTGCCGGAAATTCGCAAATCAATCGATCGGGATTTGGCGATTTTCATGGCTTCGCGAATCGTAAGCCCCGTAAAATCCGGCATGCGGGATTCATCATCGATGTCCTCGGACAGGTCGTCTTCCACCAGGGATTGCTCCGTGGAAACCAGCTGGACCTTGTTGGCTTTCTGCGGGTCGAACACGGGCGTTTCACGAATATTGGTTTTCAGGCAGTTCAAAATCTGGTCGCCAATATTTTTAAAGACGGGCGCGGCGGCCACGCCGCCCCACTTGTCGCGCTGCGGCTCATCGAGGATCACCAGAATCACGACCTGCGGATTATCCGCCGGGAAAAAACCGATAAAGGACGTCCGCACCCGCTCCGACGAATAGATGCCGCGCGCAAAATCAAATTTCTGCGCCGTGCCGGTTTTTCCCGCAACCGCCACATTGACGATGTTCGCGTTCTTTCCGGTGCCGTCCTTCGCGCCGACGACTTCCGTGAGCATGGCGGTCAGACGTTTGGCCGTTTGCGGCGACACGACGCGGCGCACGGCTTCCGGCGCATACATTTTGATCGGGGCGTTGTTTTTGTCGGTCAGCCCGCGGACAATGAAGGGCTTCATCAAAACGCCGTCATTGGCGATGGCCGACATGGCCGTAATCAGTTGAATGGCGGAAACTGAAATCCCCTGCCCGAAGGCAATGGCCGCCGTATCGACTTTCGTCCAGTTTTGCGCAGGCCGCAAGAGCCCCGACGCTTCACCGATCACATCAATGCCTGTCTTGGACCCGAACCCGAAATTTTTGATATAGGCGTAGTACTTTTCCTTCCCCAGTTTATCCGCAATTTTCGCCGAGCCGATGTTGCTGGAGTATTTCAATATCTCCCGCACGGTCAGAACCCCGTGGCGCTTGCGGTTGGCCTCGCGAATGACCCGGTTGGCCACGGTGTAATATCCGTTTTCGCAATAAAAATGATCCGATTCCTTGACGACTTTTTCTTCCATGGCGGCGGCCACCAGAAACGGTTTAAACGTGGAGCCGGGATCGAAAACGTCGGAAACCGCCCGATTGCGCCACACCTCCGACGTGAGGCCCTTGATGTTGTTGGGGTTAAACCCCTTTTCGTTGGCCAGCGCCAGAATTTCCCCCGTTTTGGGGTCCATGACCACGGCCACTCCGCCTTTGGCGCCCTTATCCAGCACGGCTTCCTTCAAATGCGTTTCCACCAGATATTGCATGCGGCTGTCGATCGTCAGCACCAGATTGGTGCTTTCATCCCTGGGGGACGTATTGCGCTCCACATGCAAAAAAAGTTTTTTCCCCTTGGCGTCTCTGGCCCATGTCAGTTTTTCCGGCTTGCCTCTGAGATAGTCATCATATTTTTTTTCCAGCCCTTCGAGGCCTTCGGCTTCAAAACCGGTGAAACCGATCAGGTGGGCGGCCAACTGGCCGTTGGGATAAAACCGTTTCGGCTCCTTGATGAGAAACACGCCTTCGATGCCGGCCGCTTCCACCCGCGCCGCCTGTTGCGGAGAAACCTTCCGGGCCAGCCAGCAAAAACTTCTCCGTTCGGATATTTTTTTGTATACGGCCGACGCATCCAGATTCAAAACGGATGCGATCTGACGCGACGTCCTGAACGGATCGGCAATCCGGGTCGGATCGGCAAACACGGAATCCGCCTGCACGGACATGGCCAGTTTCTCGCCGTTGCGGTCATAGATCATCCCGCGTTCGGAGTGGATCGGCAGCGTCGTCATGTGCTGCCTTTGAGCCAGAGTTTTAAGTTTTTCGCCGGAGAGAATCTGTAACTGAAAGGCGCGTGAGAGAAGCGCGATAAACAAAATCAAAAAAACCGCCAGAATACTGGCCAGCCGGAATTTCAGCCATTTTTTTGAATCTGCCGCCATAGTCACTTACCCGTCTTCTTGATCACAATCACCTGTTCGGTGTCCGGATAGGACATTTGCAACCGGGTCTTGGCGATCTGCTCGATGCGCTGCGGCGCCTTGAGCATGGCCATCTCCAGTTTCAGTTTCTTTTGCTCTTCCTGCAGCAGCTCTTTCGCGGAAAGCGCCGCGGCAATTTCATATTCCATCCGCGTCATGCGAATATGCGACCCGACATAGACAAGTGCGACAAACATCAAAACCAGCGCCACCACAATGAATGTTGGATATTTTGATCCGAAAGAGGCCTCGCCGGTTTCCCGATCCTGCCTGCCCTGCGTTAAAATCTGGGTTGATGCGGTCTGCGCCATTTTTCAAATCCTCTCTGCGACTCTCAATTTCGCGCTGCGGGCGCGCGGGTTATTCGTTGCTTCCGCATCCGAAGGCACAAGCGCCTTGCGCGTCAGAATGCGGACCGTCGCCTGCTTGTGGCAGACGCAATACGGTATGTCTTTCGGACAAACGCAGGCGGCCGCCATATCGCGAAACGTGTTTTTCACGATGCGGTCCTCCAGTGAATGAAAGGAGATAACGCACAGGCGCCCTCCCGTTTTCAGCGCGTCCACGGCGCTTGCAATGCCCGATTCGAGGCAATCCAGTTCGCGGTTGACGAAAATGCGCAGCGCCTGAAACGTGCGGGTGGCGGGATGAATTTTCTGTCGCTTCATCGCCGCCGGCATGGCCTGCAAAATAATATCCGACAGGTCGACCGTGGTTTCAATCGGCGACGACTGTCTTTTGCGCACAATGGCTCCGGCAATTTTCGACGCCATTTTTTCTTCTCCGTACTTCCGGATCACGTCTGCAAGTTCCTTTTGCGAAAACCCGTTTACCACGTCATACGCGCAAAGCTTTAAATCCCGATCCATCCGCATATCCAGAGGCGCGCGCTTTGTGAAACTGAACCCCCGGTGCGCCGCGTCCAGCTGGTAGGACGAAACACCCAGATCCATCAAAATCCCGTCCACTTTCTCAAGGTCCAGCAACGCCAGCACATCTTTGAGAGCGGCAAAGTTGGACTTGATCAGATGCGCGCGTGATCCAAACGGCTCAAGCCGTGCTTGGGCTGCGGCCAGCGCATCGGCGTCACAATCGATGCCGATGACGGAAGCCTCCGTTCTTTCCAGAAGCGCACGGGCATGACCCGCGCCCCCCACGGTTGCGTCCACATAAATGCCGGACGGATTTCCCACCAGCCAGAACAGAACTTCGTTTAGCATCACCGGCTCGTGGGCAAAGTCGGCGCTCATGATCATATCCCCAGATCAGCTATATAATCGCTGAACTTATCAATGTCGCCGGCGGCTTTCTTCATTTCCCCGTCAAACCGTTCCTTCGACCAGATTTCGATATCTTTGATCATGCCCGCCAGAACAATATCTTTTTCCAGATTGGCATATTCGCGCAGCGTAGGCGGAATCAGCACCCGTCCCTGACTGTCAAGATTGCAGTCCACCGCGCCGGACATGAAGAATCTCTGAAACGAGCGTATTTCCCTGCGTAAAATGGACTGGTGCGATATTTTCTCTTCAATAATCCGCCACTCATCGTAAGGAAACACCCTCAGGCATCCCTCCCAGTTAGTGATGACCATGCGGTTGTCATACTTTTCCGCGAAAATCTCACGGAACTTCGACGGGAAAATAATCCTTCCCTTTTCGTCGATAGTATGATGATATTGGCCTCTGAAAACGGACACTTAAATAGCCCCTCCACATCCTTCCACTTTACTCCACGTGTCCAACTATAGAGACAGATATGTCCTTTGTCAAGGAAAAAATATGCCTTTTCTTTGCTTAAATAACTGAAATTTACAGGAAAAAATTGAAAACGGTTCGCGCGCACCGGACGGTGAAATCGGGATTAATCGGTAACGGCCTCACCGTTATTTCTCAACTGGCGGATACGCAATGACGCAATATTGTGCTCCTCCAATGTTGACGAGAAAAAATGCGTGCCGTCCTTTTTGGAAACAAAATACAAATAGCTCACCTGGGCCGGTTTTATGACCGCTCGAAAAGAATCCAGGCCGGGGCTGGCAATCGGACCGGGGGGGAGCCCCGGGATAAGATAGGTATTATAAGGAGATAACCGTTTGTAGTGACTTCTCAAAACAATACCGTTGAAATCTTTCAGATCGTAAACGGCGGTCGGATCACTTTGCAGGGGCATTCTCTTTTTTAATCGATTATAGAAAACAGACGCAATCATTGGCTTTTCAGCGGAATGACCTGTTTCTTTTCCCACCAGCGAGGCAAAGGTGACCAACTGGTGCGGATTCAAACCATGTTTTGCGGCCTCGCGAAGCATTTCCGGGGTAATCTTATTCCAGAAACGATCCACCATAGTGCGCATGATCTGTTTGGTGCTCATGGAACGCGTCAGAAAATAAGTATCCGGAAACAGATAGCCTTCCACGGATGACGCCTTAATATCCAGTGACGCCAGAAATTCTCTATCGTAAGCCAGATCAAAAAAAGCTTCTTCATCGATGAGCTTGAATTCTTTGAGGCGTAAAGCAATTTCCTTAAGCGGCGTGTCCTCCTGAATCGTGACCCGATAATATTTAATTTCACCCCGAATCAGCTTATTGACCAGATCCAGCGGCGTTTGCGATGGTGAAAATTCGTATTCCCCGGCGCGGATGGAGCGGGCGGCGCGCTTGATGCCGGCCAGACAGTAAAACAGCAGTTTGTTTTTAACCAGACCGGCATCGCTTAAAATATCGGCCACTTCGAAAAATCCCGTACCGGTCGGAATATCCACCAGAATATCGGGCGATTTTCCCGAATCAATCGGCGTCAGGGCGTAAATGCCCAACCCAAGCGCAAAACCGGCGATCAGAATACAAGGCACGGATAAGATTGTTAAAAATATTTTTTTCTTCTTCATCTTCATCATTTATTCGGTGATTAAAATATCGAAAAGGCAGGATTTCAAGGCCGCCCGACTATCGTTTTATCGGCGCAATCAAGGTAATTCTGAAGGATCAGGCAAGCGGCCAGTTTATCTACTTTTTCCTTTCTTTTTTTCCACCGCATGCCGGATGAAATTAAAATTTCTTCCGCGTCTTTCGTGGACATCGTCTCGGGCCATCTAAGTACGGGCAGAGAAAAGGCATCCGTCAACACTTTGGCAAAACGGTTGACTTTTTCGCATTGAATGCCTTCCGATCCATCCAGCCGCACGGGATACCCGATAACGATTTTTTCGATCGAATACTGGCGGATCCAGCCCTGCAGAATATCCAGATCGTGTTTTTTCGTCTTGCGGATCAGCGTTGGCAACCCCTGCGCCGTAAGCCCCAATTCATCACAGACGGCCAGGCCGATTCGTTTCTCGCCGTAATCCAAACCCAGAATGCGCAATCAACACCTCTTTGATTTGACGGGGGTCTTTAACAATTTTCAGACTGAATTTCAATAAAAGATTCCGCGGGCCCTATTATGGGGTTGTGAAAAAGGCGCGAGTTTGTTATTTCAGGGAATCATAAACGCAGCAACGGAAAAGGCATGCAACATTACGTTTTAGGCACGGCCGGTCATGTGGATCACGGCAAAACATCTCTGATCAAAGCCCTGACCGGCACGGACACCGACCGGCTCAAAGAGGAAAAAGAAAGAGGCATCACCATCGAACTGGGCTTTGCCTCGCTTGCGCTTCCTTCCGGGGCAACCCTGGGCATTGTCGATGTGCCGGGACATGAAAAGTTCATCAAGCACATGGTCGCGGGCGCCGCGGGCATCGATGTGGCGTTGATGGTCATCGCCGCGGATGAAGGCGTGATGCCGCAGACCAAAGAACATTTGCATATCTGCTCGCTTCTGGGCATCACCACGGGGCTTGTCGCACTGACCAAAACGGATCTCGTCGAGCCGGACTGGCTGGACATGGTGAAAACCGACATTGCCGATTATCTTTCAGGCACTTTTCTGGAAGGCGCTCCGATTGTTCCCGTTTCGGCCGTTCGGGAAACGGGCATTAAAGACCTTCTGGCGCACATTAACCAAACGGTTTTGCGGCTTCAGGAAAAAACGGACGACGGGATTTTCCGTCTGCCGGTTGACCGCATCTTCACCATGAAGGGCTTCGGCACCGTCGTCACCGGCACGCTGATTTCCGATAAAATCCGGGTCGGCGAAGACATTCAAATCCTTCCGGAAAACATTTCCGCGCGCATCCGCGGCATCCAGGTGCACAATCTACCCGTGGAAGAAGCCTTCTCCGGCCAGCGCACCGCCATTAATCTTCAGGGAATTGAAAAATCGACGCTGGAGCGCGGCAATGTGCTGGTGCGGCCACACACGGTTCAGCCAACGAAGCGCCTGGACGTCGCCTTTGAGTATCTGTCCTCCAATACCCGAAAACTCAAAAACCGGACGCTCGTGCGCCTGCATAACGGCACGGCGGAAATCATGACCCGGATTGTGCTGCTCGATGCGGATGAGCTCGCGCCCGGCGAAAAAGCCTTCGCGCAGCTGGTTCTGGCGGCCGACGATGTCGTCGTCGGGGGCGATTACTTCGTTTTGCGCAGCTATTCGCCGGTGACCACCATCGGCGGAGGCCGCATTCTGGACCCGCTGCCGAACAAGCATAAACGGCGCAACGCAAAAATTCTGGACGATCTGCGCACGCTTCAGGACGGAACGCTGCCCGAACGGATCGGCGTGGTTCTGGAGCGGGCCGGTTTCGAAGGCGTCACGCTCGGACAACTGGCCTTCCGCCTGGGGACACACACCAAAAAGGTCCGCGAGGCCCTGGAAAAACTGTATTCCAGCCGCCAGGCCATTCTGATGTCCGGCGACGACGCGGCGACGCTGTCCGGGACTTTGTTTACTCAACTTGAAGAGTTGCTGACAAAAAGCCTGTCTCTCTACCACAAGGAAAATCCGCTGAAGGAAGGCATCTCCAAGGAAGAACTCAAGGCGGCTCTCCCGCCGACGGTATCCGTCAGGCTCTTCAACATGGCGCTTGCGGCGCTTGGCAAGCGGCAGGCCATCGCCAGCGAGAAGGACAGCATCCGGCTTATGACACATCAGGTGCAGCTCGCGGGCGAGGAAGACGCGCTGCGCAAAACCATCACCGAAATCTACGCGCAGGCGGGGCTTACGCCCCCATCGCTTGCCGACGTTCTGAACGCTCAGGGCGCTAAAAAAGCCAAAGCGCAAACCATCGTCAAGCTGATGCTCAAGGACGGCGAGCTCATTAAAATCAATGAAGACCTCTGCTTTGCCCGGGGCGCCCTGGACAAACTGCGGGAAGACTACAAAGCGCAACTGGCGCGCGACGGCAAGGCCACACCGGCCACGTTCAAGGACCTGACCGGACTTTCACGCAAATACATTATTCCGCTCATGGAATATTTCGACACAAACAAGCTGACGGTGCGCGTGGGCGACCACCGGATTCTCAGGGAAAAAATTTAATTTTACTTCAGGAAAGGCGGTTCATTTGAAAAACAAGGATATCTACCTTCAACAGATCAAGCAGGGCGAAAAAATCGCTTCATTATTTTTAGTCGGCGAAAAAAATATGGCCTACTCTCAGAAAGGAGCCCCCTATCTAAACGTCCGGCTGAAAGACAAAACCGGCGAAGTAGACGCCAAGGTTTGGGACAACGCGCCGGAGATGGATCGGCTTTTTAAGAAAGGCGATATCGTATACATCGAGGGGCGCGTGCAGAGTTACCGAAACGCGCTGCAGGTGTCCATCGTCTCCCTCAAGCCCTGCGCGCCGGACGAATTTGATCCGTCGGATTTCCTGCCGGTGAGCAAATTGGACACCGCCGCGATGTTTGCGGACATGGTCGCTTATCTGGATAAAATATCCTCCGACCCCATTCGGGCGCTTTTGTCCGCTTTCTTTCACGACGAAAAAACGGCCGAACTTTTCCGCCGCGCACCCGCGGCTAAAGGCTTTCATCATATCTATCTGGGAGGCCTGCTGGAGCATACCCTCTCGGTCGTCCGCATGCTGGACCGGGCGGCGGATCACTATCCGCAGCTGAATCGCGATCTGCTCATCGCGGGCGGCATGTTGCACGACATCGGCAAAATCTATGAATTTTCCTACGACAGCCTGATTGAATACAGCGATGAAGGCCGGATGATCGGCCACCTGGTGATGGGCGTGGAGATGATCAATAAAAAAATCGCGTCGATCCCGGATTTTCCGGCACAGACGGCGCTTGCGCTGCGCCACATCATTTTAAGTCATCACGGCGAATTTGAATTCGGCTCGCCCAAGCGTCCCAAGACACGGGAGGCGCTGGTCATTCATTTCATGGATGACCTTGACGCCAAGCTCAACGCGTTTGACAGCTTTATCGCCGCCGATGCCAACAACAACGAATCCGACTGGACAAGCTTCAACCGGTTTTTTGAGCGGTATCTGTACAAGGGCAAATAGGAAGATCAAAGATTGCGCGCCGGAGCTGTCATCCGCGCTTCGGGCGCGCTTTTATCCAGCACTTCCAGTATCTTTTGCGACAGCTCCGCAAGCTGAAAGGGCTTTTGAATAAAGCGAATGGCGCCGCCGCGATTCAGAATATTCTGGGCTTCTTCGCTCAGGCTGTAGCCGCTGGACAAAATAATTCGCGAATTGGGGTTGATCCTGCGGATGGCGTCAATCGCAGCCGCGCCGCCCATGCCCGGCATGATCATGTCCATGATCACCAGATCAATTCCGGAGGCATGCCTTTGATAGATATTCACCGCGTCTTCGCCGCTTTCAGCCGTCATCAGCTGATAACCCAGCCCCCGGATCATCTCGCCGATCACGTCGATAATGCCTTTTTCGTCGTCCACCAGTAAAACGGTTCCATGCCCGCGCAACGCGACAGCCTGGGGTTCGTCTTCAACCATCAACTCGCTGAAAGACGCGGGCATGTAGATATGGAAGGCCGCCCCGCGCCCGCGTTCACTTTGCACCTGGATGGCCCCATTGTGTCCCTTGATGATACCGTAGACAGAGGCCAGCCCCAATCCGGTTCCCCGGACGGTTCCCCTCTCCTTGGTTGTAAAAAAAGGCTCAAAAAGTCGCTGGCGCGTAATCTCGTCCATCCCCACGCCGGTGTCCCGGACGGTGATGCGGACATAGGAGCCCGGAGTGATTTGCAATGCGCGGGCCCGAGCCATTTCCAGCACTACATTTTCCGTCCGGAGAAAAATTTCACCCCCGCCGGGCATGGCATGCCAGGCGTTGACAAAAAGATTGAGCAGAACCTGCTCCATCTGGCCGCGGTCCGCGTCGACAATCCATAAGTCATCCGCCAGATCCTGTTCCATGACGATTTCTTTTTTCGTCCGTCCGAACATCGCCGCGGCTTTGCCGATAATGTCATTGAGATTAACCGGCTTCACTTCATAGCGTCCGCCGCGCGCATAGCCCAAAAGCTGGCGCGTCAGATCCGCCCCGCTCTTGACATGCGATTCGATGGCTTTGAGCTGCGCGTAACGCGGATGCAGAGGATTGGTGTCCAAAAGCATGAGCGAAGTATACCCCTGAATGCCCATAAGCAGATTGTTAAAATCATGCGCGACGCCGCCCGCCAGCGTTCCGATGGCCTCCATCTTGCGCGCCTGACCGAGCTGCTCGCGCAATTGAGTCTGTTCCTCTTCCATCTTCGCCCGGGCCGTGACGTCGCGGGCAATGTTGCGAAAACCAACGGGCGCCCCGTTTCCGTCGCGAATCAAGGTGACGATGGACTCCACCGCTTTTGTCGAGCCGTCTTTGCACAACACACTGGTGGTATAAACTCTTGCAGGTCTCCCGGCGCGAAATATTTCGTTAAAGATATCAAAAACGCGCGTGACTTCGTCCCGAGAGAGATATCGTTCATGATGGAGAAGCCGCATGTATTCTTCCCGCGAATACCCCAGCATCCGGTGCGCCGCCTCGTTGCAAAACGTGCAATGTCCATGAAGATCGAACTCCGCGCAGGAATCTTCGATGTTCTCCACAAAATCGCGATAGCGCTCGAGTTCAAGTTCCATTTTCCGGCGTTCGGTCACATCGCGGCCCACGCTGCGAAATCCGATCGGCGTCCCTCCGGCATCGCGAATCAGCGACAGCGACGTCTCCAACGACCGGATTCTGCCGTCGCCGCACAGGATGTTGGCGACCGTATAATGAGCGGAAAGATTTTTTACATAGGTTTCATGAACGGCGTTGAATATTTTATCCGCTTCGGTCTTATCCGGATAACGTTCGTGATGATGCAGATTCATCAGTTGATCTTTTGAATAGCCGAAAATGCGGCTGGCGGCGGCGTTGCAGAACGTGCATTTTCCCTTCAAATCATATTCGGCGCAGACGTCGTCGATTTTTTCGACGAATTCCCGATACCGTTCTTTTTCGCGCTCCATGTTTTTGCGGTCGGTGATGTCTCTGGCGACGCCCCGGTAACCGACCACCCGGCCCTCCGCGTTGCGCATCAGCGACACCGAAGCTTCAAAATCACGAATGGCGCCGTCCTTGCGCCGAATTTTATATTCCAGAATTTTCGCGGAAATATTTTTTTTGTACATCTCGTCGTATAGCCGGAAGACGGCTTTTCCGGATTCCCGGCTGACATGCCGCTGGTAGCGGTCCAGGCTTAAATATTCGTCGCGGGAATATCCAAAAATCCGGGGCAGTCCTTCATTGCAAAACAGAATCTTTCCATCGAGGTCATACTCATAGCATCCGTCTTCCAGATTATCGACAAACGTCCGGTAGCGCTCCCGCTCTTCTTCCATCTTCCGCCGTTCGGTCAGATCGCGGGCGATGCTGCGAAACCCCGTCGGACGGCCATGGGCGTCGCGAATCAGGGAGACGGACGCCTCCACTGTTCGAGGGGATCCGTCTTTGCACACCAGATTAAAAACCAGATTGGCCGTTTTGCCCGTGCGATAAATTTCCCTGAATGCGGCCAGCGCGAAATCCGCCTCGCTCTGGGTGGTAAAGCGCTCCCGGTGACGACGCTGCATGTATTCATCGCGCGTGCAGCCCATCAGTTCATGCGTCACCCTGTTGCAGAATGTGCAGCGGCCGTTGAGGTCGTATTCCGCGCATCCGTCCGCCGCATATTCCACGAAGTTTCGGTACCGCTCCTCGCTTGAACGAAGCCGGTCCCGGTCCCGGCTGAGCATCTCGTTTTGCAGCCTGAGCGCTTTGAGTTCTTCCATCCATTGCACTTTTGTTTTTTCTTCCTCATCCATGACTGTCGCGTCCATCCACTTCCGAATAATTTTAACCCAAGCGATTCCGTTGATGATGCCTTGATGCCGTTATTTCTTTTCCTTGAGCCTGGAAAGCGTGGCCTCCAGATGCTTTTGCGCAACACCCGGCGGCCTGACCGCTCGGGGCATGTCGCCAAACGCGTCGGCGTTGTTTAATTCGGCCATCGCGCCGCGCAGACCGCCGTCGAACGAAAAGGCCCGGACCGGCTTGTTGAAATTCATCTCTTTGCCGTAAAGCGAGACCATGGAGGCGACTTTTTCGGAAATCACAATGCCGTTTTCAGGATTTCCGTCATCATCCAGCGTCTGCAGGACAACACAAATATTCACCACACGCTGATCCTTGACGTCTTTGGCCTCAGGCACAATGTCCAGGGGCGTGATCACGTCTTTTCCCGAAGCCTTGCCCAGCACGATGTCGCCGATCGCAAACGTCACCGTCTCACCGGCCCGATACTCAAAAACACCGTCGGCCTTCGTGACCCCCTTGAGCGTCGGCGTGGCATAGGTTAAACCGCCCACCGGACCGTCCAGAAATACGCCTCGAAGTACGGCGGAAGGGGCAGCCTCTTCACTTTTTACGCCGGTTGACGCGCCGCCGCATGCCATCGTCCACGCCAGCCCGCACATCGCAACCGCGATCATCAAATACCGCATTCCGATACCCGTCATCTTCATACCGTCAATTCCTCCCCTCTTATTTGATTGGCGCCTGTTAAGTGTTATCGGAAAGCAAAGTAATATAAACGGATTAGAAAATCAATGGGCAGGTTCACGGCATCATCAGAGCTTTATATGCATCTATTCGCCGACCCGACGATCCAAGCGCGCCCTTGCGTCCGTTCAGAATAGATCGGGACAGAAGCTTGCCTTGCCGGGCGGGTAACAGACTTGTTCCGTAAAGCGGGTGGGCCCTGCCGGGCGCACCACCACAAAAAAGCCCGCCTTGTTGGAGGCGGGCTTTTTTATGGCCGTTTAATCTTCCTTGCCCGACGCGCTCGACGAGGCGTCTGAGGATGAGGTGCTGTCGCTGGATGATGATTCCGCTGCCGTGGATTTGGCCGCCTGCGGCTTCTTGCCGGCATAGTCGGTGGCGTACCAGCCGGAGCCTTTGAGACTGAATGAGGAAAGCGACATCATCTTGTGAACCTTTCCCTTGCAGAACTTGCAGGTTTTCAGATCCGGCTCGGTGATGCCCTGAAACGCTTCAAACTGCTTGCCGCATTTCTTGCACTGATATTCGTAGATAGGCATAAGTCAACCTCCCAAAATTAATTTACAATATCGCTGAGGGTAAACTGGCTGCTGAAGCAGTCCAGCACAATATCCATCTCTTTTTGCTTGACCGGCCGTAAGGCATCCCGCGTCAGGTTGTGCACGATTTTTTCTTCCTGTTCTTTCACATTCTCGGGCGCGTCAAAATCGATTTCGCCTGATCCGAAGCGCAGCACATGAATCAGTTCGTGGACGGCGATGTAAAGCATCAAGGGGCTTAACTTGATGAACGAATTGGCCCGATCCACGGCATCCAGGATGATATTGTCCTGAAGGCACACCCGGTAAAAATCAAATCCTTCATTTTCCTGTGCCGTTAAAACCTGCGGCTTTTCGTAACAATACTTGCACAGGTGCGCAAACGCGCCGTCTTTTACTTCATGCTCCTTCAAAAAAGCAAGTGTTTTTACTTCATATTTGTTTTTGCGCAGGTCGTTTTCGTCCAGGCGGAAATGGCGCAAAACCAGTTTTTCCGCGTCGTTAAACGCCCGGACCGCCACCGGAATCTGCGTTGTATTAAAAAACCGGTTCATCGTCTCCCCCGCAAAAGCACGTTTTTCGGCGGTAATTTAGCCATGGACGTTTTTTGTGTCAAGCCCCTCCTTAAGGGAAGGAATTTCTTGTCAAATGAGACGGGCAATGTTAGTATCCCGAACCGTCCGGATATGACCGAAATTGTAAGGGATTAATTTAATGGCGCTGGCTGCAAACAGTTTAAACGGTTCTGAAAACAACGATCAAACGGGGTGGAAATTAACGCTTGCCGGCCCGTTTGCTTTTGTCGGCCGGACAGCCATCGGCTGGGTGAACAACCTCGGCGCGGCGGCCATTTTTCTTTATCTGGCCCTTTTGCAAACGTTCGGGCGAAATCAATTATCCAAAGTTATTCAGCAGATATACTATATCGGCGCGCGCTCCATCACGATCATCATTCTGGTCAGCCTTTTTGCCGGGATGGTTCTGGGCCTGCAGGCCCACCACTCTCTGGTTCAGTTCGGCGCGGAAGGCGCGACCGGCTCCCTGGTGGCCCTGTCTTTGATCATGGAACTGGGGCCGGTTTTGACTGCCATCATGATCACCGCCCGCGCCGGTTCGGCCATTGCCGCCGAAATCGGCATTCAGCGCATCAGCGAACAAATTGACGCCCTGCACACCATGCGCATCAACCCCATGCGGTATATTGTCAGCCCCAAGATCACCGCTGCCATCATCAGCTTCCCGATTCTGACGGCCGTGTTTGACCTGATCGGCATTTTGGGCGGTTACATTTCCGCCGTCAGCCTGCTGGGGCTCAACGCCGGCGTTTACTGGTACAGCACGCAGGTTTACGTGGCTCTTGCCGATGTCACCAACGGCTTTATCAAGTCGATTGTTTTCGCCGTCATCGTCGCCACCGTCTGCTGTTATCAGGGATATTTCGCCCACATGCGTAAAGACAGCCACGGCGCGCAGGCAGTGGGCCTGGCGACCACCTCGGCGGTGGTGACGTCCTGTGTGCTGATTCTGGTTTCCGACTACGTCGTGACATCCTTATTATTATAGAGAGCCCGCATGGATATTCCCCTGATCGAATTTCAAAATGTGACGAAACGCTTCGGCGACCATACCGTTCTGGACCGCATCAATTTGCAGATCTACGAAGGACAGGTCACGACCATTATCGGCCTTTCCGGCACGGGAAAAAGCGTGCTGCTCAAGCATATCATCGGCCTTTTAAAACCCGATGAAGGCGCCATTTTGTTTCGCGGCACGCCGGTTTCCGATATGAAACGGGCCGAGCTTGATGAAGCCTTCTCCAAAATCAGTTATATGTTTCAGGGCAACGCGCTTTTTGATTCACTGACGGTTTACGACAACATTGCCATGCCGCTTCGTGAAACAACGCATTTGAGCAAGGAGGAAATTCATGCGCGGGTCATGGCCCGTGTGGAACAGACGGAACTGACGGAAGCTGTTTACCGTTATCCGTCCGAGCTCTCCGGCGGGATGCAAAAAAGAGCGGCGCTGGCCCGCGCGCTCATCACCGATCCGCACATCGTTTTGTTTGACGAACCGACGACCGGCCAGGACCCCGTCCGGAAAAACGCCATCCTGAGCATGATCGCCCAGTATCAGCGCAAACTCAATTTCACGGCCATTTTGGTGAGCCATGAAATCCCCGATGTTTATTTCATTTCCAACCGCATTCTGGCCCTCTACGACCGTCAGATCGTCTTTCAGGGCACACCGGAGGCGCTGGAAGATTTCGATCATCCGTTTATGGATGAAGTCGTAGGCAGTCTCGAAGGCCTGCAAAGGGAATTAACCGGCCTGTATTCGAGCCGCCAGTTCAAGATGCTCAACCATGCTCAGATGAAGCGGGGCGCGGCGGGAAATTATTGCGTGCTCATTTTCAACCTACCGGACATGGAAAGCATCGTTGCTTCGTTCGGGCACGACGCGGCGCAGGACGTTTTAAGAAACATGGGATTGCGCATCGATCATCACTTCGGCATGATCGGAGGCTTTTCCACGCGCCAAAGCACCAGTCAATTTATCACCATGATTCCCTATTCCCATCTTGCCGAAGCGGACGGCATTTTGCAGGACTTCGTCCGGGATGTCACGGCGCAGACACTCCAGCCCACGGGGCTGGGAACGTGCAAGCTGCCCGCGGGCGCTTCCCTGGATGTGGCCATTTACGCGGGCATTGCCGAAGGCCGGCCGGAAAGCGACATTGATGTCGTAGTGGCAAAAGCCAAATCACAACAAAAAGAAATCGGGCGGCTGCACTGCGCCGCCACGGGAGTGACCTTATGAAAAAATATACTCTGGAAACCATCGTCGGCATTTTTGTCGTTCTGGGGCTCGTCTGCGTCGGCTACATGACCGTCAAACTCGGCAAACTCAATATTCTGGGCAACGACTCTTACCCGCTCGTGGCCAAGTTCAGTTCCGTCTCCGGCCTGCGCAAAGACAATCCCGTGAAAATTCTGGGCATTGAGGTGGGACGTGTGGAAAAGATCACGATGGACCAGGAAAATCTGAAAGCGGTCGTGGAACTCCGCGTGAAAAACGACATTAAAATTTACGACGACGCCATCGCCTCCATAAAAACGGAAGGGCTGATCGGAGACAAGTATCTGAACATCGATCCGGGCGGAGGGGGCGATCTGCTCAAACCCGGAGGCGTCATCATCGATACGCAGGCGCCGGTCGACATCGAGCAGCTTATCAGCAAATACGCCTTTGGCGAAGTGAAGAAGGAAAACAAAGAGGATAAAAAAGAAGATCAGAAATAAATTTCATGGAGGCTCCCGTAATGAAGAAAAGAACTGTCGTACTGAGTTTGCTCTTGCTTTTGATATTTACGCTGCCGGCCTACGCCGGAGCGCCGACGGACGCCGTCGATAAAACCGTCAACCGGGTGCTGGAGGTCCTGCGTGACTCCAAGCTCAAAGGAGCAGGCGCCAAGCAGGCCAAAACGGAAAAGCTGCGCGTCATTTATAAAGACATGTTCGACGAGATGGAATTTTCCCGCCGGACGCTGACACGTAACTGGAACAAATTTTCGCCGGACCAAAGAAAGGAATTCGTCGATCTGTTTGAGCAGGTGCTGGAAAAAGCCTATCTGGACAAGATTCTGGACTACTCCAACGAAAAAGTCGTTTTCCACAAAGAAAATGCGTTAAACGAAAAGCAGGTGGAGGTTTCCTCGAAAATCATCACGGCGTCCAAGGAAATCCCCATCATTTACCGCATGATTCTTAAAGACGGAAAGTGGAAGGTCTATGACGTCGTGGTGGAAAACGTCAGCCTCGTGCAAAATTACCGGACCCAGTTCAACGATATTCTGGCTTCCGGCACGCCCGAACAACTGCTGGAAACGTTGCGCAAAAAAGTAAAGGCGCAATAAGAAAAGATTCTCCATGAAACCTTTTTTAACTTTTCTAATGATCATCCTGGCGCTGGCATCGGGCGCTGCGCGGGCCGACGCATCCGACGCCATGCCTGCGCAGTCGGAGTCTGCCGTGTCGCAGAACGCATCGGCGCTGTCTGACGCCCCGGCCACGGTCGAAGACGCGGCGAAAAAAACCGACGCCTTTGACGAAGAATACACTGACGATGAAGATTATGATGATACGGCCGCGAGCGAAGAGCGCGTCAGCATCGCCGATCCCATCGAACCGTTCAACCGGGCCATGCACACGTTCAACGACCGGCTTTATTTCTGGCTGCTCAAGCCCGTCGCCCGTGCGTATAATGTCGTGGCGCCTGAGCCCGCGCGGATCAGCGTTAAAAATTTCTTTGCCAATCTGGCTTTCCCGGCGCGATTTTTAAGCTGCCTCCTCCAGACCGATTTTGCGGGCGCCGCCACGGAAACCGGACGGTTTACCATAAACACGATCTGGGGAATCGGAGGGCTTATGGACCCCGCCGCCTCAGGGGAGCTCAATCTGCGCAAGCAGGATGCCGATCTGGGGCAGACCCTGGGCGTGTACGGCGTGGGCCACGGCTTTTACATTGTCTGGCCGGTCTACGGTCCGTCGAGCCCGCGGGATACCTTGACGATCGCCGGCGATACGTTTTTGTATCCCCCATCCTATATAACACCCTGGTATATCAACCGGGGCGTGTGGGCGTATGAAAAAATCAATTATGCCTCTTTACGAATCGGAGACTACGAATCGCTCATCGGCGCCGCGATTGACCCATATATCTCCATACGCGACGCCTACGTCCAGTACCGGATGAAGGAGGTCAAAGCGAGAAAAGCCAGATCGCTGCTTTTCAAAGAACAGACAGTCGAGGCATCCGGAAAAACGGAAACAAGGAAGGAGTAAACGGGAAGAGGTCCGCCTGGAACACTGTATTTTCCGCGTTTCATCTCCCCCTTTTTTAAAGGGGGATTCAGGGGGATTTGATCTCTTCCAAAATCCACCCCGCCCCTCCTTTGGGAAAGGAGGGAGAAAAAAAAGGAGCCATGATTACGAAAAAGTTTTTCTTATTGTTCATGACAGCATTTCTCACGCTGTCTTCAGCTTCTTCGGCCGTCGCCGCAGGCCTCTTCGGTCCGCCGCAAACCCTGTCAAAGAAGGCGGGCGGCCTCAACACGGCCATCGCGTATTCGTATGCCGAAGACGTTTTTAAAAATTCGCGGGACTTTACGCTGCGGCAGCACCAGGTCTATTCCCATGCGGCTTACGGCAAAGACGATATCTGGGAAGTCTATGGCCGTCTGGGCGTCTCCACGCTGAAAATCTCCGACGCTTTTCACTCCGATAGTCTTCTGACCGCCACGGCCTCGAATGATTTCGCGGAAAACTGGAAATTCTTCGGCGCTCTGGGCGCCAAGGGATTTTATCCGCTAACCTCCCGGTTCGGCGTCGGCGCGTTTTTGCAGGGCACTTACCACTTCAGCAATTATACGGACAACGTCATGGGCTATCGCAACGGCATGCCGTTTGAAGCGGATTTGAAAATTAAAAACCTCTGGGACATCGCCGGCGGCATCGGTTTGCAGGCCACACTGCCCCGCAACATCAGGCTCTATGGCGGCCCTTATGTTTACTATTCAGATGCGGACACCATTTTGTCCGCCGACCTGCCGGGGCTTTCCTTCACAACGGAAAAAGGGCTTCTGCAAAATCGATCCAAAGCCGGCGGATACGCCGGAGCCGACCTTCCGCTGTTCAAGGGGTTCCGTCTGAATATTGAAGGACGTTATGCCGAGCGCTTGTCTGTCGGAACAGCCATCACTTACATCTACTAGAAGGATTCATCATGAAAACCAGAAACAAATCGGGAAAACAAAACAAATTAAAAATCGGCGTTTTGTACGGCGGACGCTCGGGCGAACATGACGTATCACTTTGTTCGGCGGCATCCGTTGTCGCCGCGCTGGACAAAACCAAATACGACGTCGTCGCCGTGGGCATCGACCGCGACGGCCGCTGGTACGTTCAGGACCGGCCCGAAATCATTGCCGACAAAGACTTCGGCAAAATCCTCTCTCTTCAAAAAAGAGGCACGTGGCTTGTCAATCATTTTGAAGAGCAAAACAAGCTGCATATTTACAACTTGGAATCGGACGGCGAAAAAGTTGTCGTCGATCTGATTTTCCCGGTGCTCCACGGCACCTATGGCGAGGACGGAACACTTCAGGGCCTTCTGGAGCTGGCCATGGTTCCTTATGTCGGCGTGGATGTGGCGGGCGCCGCCGTCGGCATGGATAAGGACATAGCCAAGCGCCTTTTGAAAGAAGCGGGCATTCCGGTAGTGCCCTGGGTTACAGTGAGCAAACATCAGTGGCGGGAGCAGCGCCCCAAAATCCTTCGGGAGGCTACGACCAAGCTGTCATTGCCGCTTTTTGTCAAACCGCTTTGCACCGGATCATCAGTGGGCGTGGTGAAGGTGAAGCACAAAAAGGATCTGGCCGCCGCCGTGGATTATGCGTTGCAGTTCGACACCCGGGTGATGATCGAAACCGGCATTGACTGCCGCGAAATTGAATGCGCCGTACTGGGGAATGAAAATCCGCAGGCCTCCGTGCTGGGTGAAATTCTGCCCCAGCATGAATTTTATTCCTATGAGGCCAAGTATCTCGATCCGCAGGGCGCCAGTACGAATATTCCGGCCAACGTTCCGGCAAGGCTTTCCGTCGCCATTCGCAAGGCCGCCGTAGCGGGATACATTGCGCTCAACTGCAATGCCATGGCGCGCGTGGATTTCTTTCTGGATAAAAAGACAAACACATTTTACCTCAATGAAATCAACACACTGCCGGGCTTTACCTCAATCAGCATGTATCCCAAGCTCTGGGAAGCCACCGGCCTTCCCTACGGCAAACTACTGGACCGATTAATTGAACTGGCGCAGGAAAGACATAGTGAAAAATTAGCTGTTAAGACGGATGTATAATGAAAATATTTTCAATCGCATCGAAGTGAATCATCATTGCTCCAGTCAACACCCTTTCCCCAGACGCCACGCGGATGGATAAAATCACTTCAAATACCAGCTTGTCGGAAAAGTTTACAATTTAAAGAAAACCATTGAAACGCCATATTGTTTTTTCCGATAGACAATAATATCTTTACACAGATTAAATGAAAATCATACGTAATATTATGGTGTTGAAAAATTCAAGACACACCGGGAATAATTATCAGAGATAATGGCACAACCATTGCTATATATTCAGCGTAAAACTGAAGTATGAATTGTTTCTGTAAAAAATTTAAATTTCTAGGAGGAGTTAAAATGAGAAAATTACAGGTGATTTTGGTTGCAGTATTGATTACGTTGGTATGCGGAACCATGGCTTTTGCCGACAGCGACACTCAGAACTTTTTAGATCAGACTGCCACAACGTATTGGACCCCGAATGAAGGTTCAACCTATTATAGTCCGTATTATCGCTGGAATGGAGAGGGCTGGTCATGGCAGCATCAGGCTCTGACTGCTAATTCAGAAGCCACATTGTATGTTGCCGCGTGGGATGTTGACGCAGGGACTTCGTATTATGATGAACATGATAAAATTTATGCAAAAGACAATGGAGCATGGGTTCTCCTGGGAGAACTTGCCGGCGCATCCGATGCGTGGGGATTTACTACTTTCACCTTGGGCAACGCCTTCTACAATGACATTGCAAGCGGTTTAGAGGTCAAAATTGAAATCGATGTAAACAATACTGGTTGGGCCGTTGCTCTTTCTAAATCAGTCCTTACGACAGATGGAACAGGCAATAACGAGAATCCGAATCCCGGTGCGGTTCCCGAACCGGCTTCCATGCTGCTTCTGGGTTTGGGTCTGGCAGGTGTTGCGGCTTTGAGAAGAAAATAATAAAATCCGGTTTCATAGGATAAACATTCGCGGTTTCTACAACGGAATATACAGGCAGGGTCAAACGACTCTGCCTGTTTTATTTTTGGAATAATGATGTTTGTCGATTTTTCTTACAGTATCAGGATCGGCCCTGTCCTGATTCTTATCCATTCCATTTTTCACTAAACAAACTCATCTTGCAAGCCGGAGAGCTCTCTTTTCTAATCGTTTAATTTTACTTGTAATAAAGAAATTGCGACGTCCTGTCGGTTTTTTTTACAAATCCACCAGATATTTTTCTAATCCACAATTTAAAAAACAATCATTTATAATATAAATCAATAGCTTACAAGCAATATCCAGGAAAAGGCTCATTTATTGCATCTACCACAGAGTGTTGGTAAAGATTTTGAAATATCTTCTTACCTGCTGTATGTGTTTCTCAGTAGTTCTCCTTATCTTTTCTTCATCATTCACAAGCTCCAAATAATCCTTGGGTGTTGTTGTTTATTGTTTGTTCAGGATCATAAAAGAACAGACTGAACGAAAAAACCTAAACTTAACCCAACAAGGAGGATTGTCTATGAAAAAAATTTTAATGGTTTTAATGATGTCATTGTTTATCGCCATGGCGGGCATTGCACAGGCGAATGATTTTATCAATGGCGATTTTGAAGAAGGCACTACCAACGGCTGGACGATTGGCGCCGGAACCTGGACATCCACGGGATACGCATACCCCCCTGACCCTGCAAGATACTTACCCACCGGGGATAAATACAATTTGAGTTACCTGAGGGGTACATTGGTTACACCCGGCGACGATCCCATTGTTGGGGCCGCCCTGAATCAAGTCTACAGTGGTGGTTATTCATACCGAGTAAATGATCAGTATGACAACTATGATTATAGCCTCGGCGTGATCAAACAGTCCGTGACGAATTATGACGGCGCCCACATTTACTTTGCATGGGCGGCAGTCTTACAATCTTCGCATACGGAAAAAGATTCAGACAATTTCACCATCAAGCTGGTCGATGACAATTCAGGAGCCATTCTCTACTCCAAACAGTATAGCTCTTACACAGCCCCGGGGACATTCCTTAAAGTCCCTGGTAAATCATGGTACTACACGCCTTGGCAGACTGAAGACATTGTCGTTGCTCAGGGGGGTAATTATTCGTTAATGCTTCTAGCTTCAGACTGTGCGCATGGTGGGCACGCAGGTTATGCGTATCTGGATGGTTTTGGCTATGTACCACCCGAACAGGGCGTTCCCGAACCGGCCACGCTGCTGCTTCTGGGTTTGGGCCTGATCGGCATGGCCGGTTTGAGAAGAAAATTATAGATATAAATCCGGTTTCAGAGGATTTGGAAGCCGCAGCTCCTGCTGCGGTGGAGGAAGAAAGGCAGGGCTGATCGGCCCTGCCTTTCTTCCGTCATTAAGCTTGAAGGGGCGGATTGCCCCGGTTGTTTACGATGATCAGACGTTGAAGCGGAACGTAATGATGTCTCCGTCGGCAACGACGTATTCTTTTCCTTCCAGGCGCAGGCGGCCAGCGGATTTGACGTTGACCTGCGATCCGCCATGAGACATAAAATCGTCAAACGACATGACTTCGGCCTTGATGAAGCCGCGTTCGAAATCGTTGT
>CAZGDK010000002.1:0-18709 GCA_964525155.1 uncultured Smithella sp.
GCGGAAGAAGCCGTCGCCAAATACGGCGCGGAAATTTTACGCCTGTGGGTGGCGGCGGAAGATTACACCGACGACATCCGCATCTCGGAAGAAATCTTAAAGCGTCTGACGGAAGCCTATCGCCGCATCCGCAACACCAGCCGCTTTATTCTGGGCAACCTCTATGATTTCAAGCCGGACACCGATAGCCTTCCCTATGAGAAAATGCTGGAAATGGATCGCTTTGCGCTGCACCGCCTGCAGGAAGTGATCAAGCGCGTGACGGAAGCGTATGAAAAGCACCAGTTCCATATCGTGTTCTTCACGCTGCATAACTATTGCACCGTGGATTTGAGTGCGCTGTATCTGGATGTTTTAAAAGACAGGCTCTATACCAACAAGGCGGCCTCCTTGGCCCGCCGTTCCGGCCAGACGGCAATGTTTATTATTTTGAATGCGATGACGCGTCTTCTGGCGCCGATTCTGACCTTTACGTCCGAAGAAGTCTGGAAGGCCATTCCGGCCGCGTCCGGCAAGGAAGAAAGCGTTCATCTGGCACAGTTCCCTGAGGTCAACGAAACGTATTTCAACGCCGATCTGGGCGAACGCTGGAAGACCATGATCGACGCGAAGGGCGAAATCGCCAAGGCGGTGGAACAGGCCCGCAAGGAAAAAGTCATCGGCCATTCGCTCGACGCCCGCATCACCATCGCCGCGCCGGAAAAACTGCGCGCCCTTCTGGAAACGCACCTGGAAGAGCTGCGCGCGCTCCTGATTGTTTCGCAACTGGCGGTGGCCGATGAAAAAGACATCGCCAAGCCCTGCAAAAGCGAAGAAATCAAAGGGCTGGTTGTCGGCGTGGAAAAGGCGCGCGGCGCGAAGTGCGAACGCTGCTGGATTTACGAAGAATCGGTAGGATCAAGCGCCGAGCATCCGACGGTTTGCGGACGGTGTCTGCCGAATCTTTAAGCAAGACACCCTCCTTTTCTAAAGGAGGGCTGGGGAGGATTATATGAGAAAAAATCCCCCTGAATCCCCCTTTAAGAAAGGGGGACTGACACAGCCTGCGGCTGATCCCCCTGAATCCCCCTTTAAGAAAGGGGGCCACGATAAGATCATTAAAGGAGCGTTTTTTGAAAAAAAATCTTTTGATATTTTTTTTGGGCGCGGCGGTAATTGTCGCGCTGGATCAAATCACCAAGTCATGGATCACAACACATTTCATGCTGCATGATTCCGAGCCGGTGATTACCGGTTTTTTTAATCTCGTCTATGTCATGAATAAAGGCGCGGCATTCAGCCTTTTTGCCAACGCCTCGGAAACATTCCGCAGCATTTTCTTTAAAGTCATTACCATTGCCGTATTGATATTGATCATTTATTATGTGGCAACAGCCAGGCTGAGAAGTATCATGGCGATCGCATCACTGACGATGATTTTTGGCGGCGCTCTGGGCAATCTGATCGACCGCTTCCGCTTCGGCGCAGTCGTGGATTTTCTGGATGTCTACGTGGGAACGGTGCACTGGCCGGCCTTCAACGTGGCGGATGCCGCCATCAGCGTCGGCGCGATATTGATGATCTGGGAAATGGTCGTTCATCGCGAAAGCAAAGGAGCGAAAGCAAAATGAGCTTGCAGTTTTCGCATCCCCCGCGAAAATAATAAAAATTATTGACAAAACGTTAGAATTTGACTTAAAAATTCAACGTTTCCAGGTTGGCTCATCCGGCTGACCCATTCCACAATTGAAAAGAGTATAACCATGATCCGTAAAACAATTTTTAATACGGTGATCGCGACGGTAGCGGGAATCCTTCTTGTTCTGGCGGCGTCATCCTGGGCCGGTCAGGTTGTCAAAAAAGAAGACAAGCTCGCGGCTCAAGGCATGATCCACAATGAAAAGACCCTCAAACCGCCCCCGCAAAAAAACACCCTGGCCGTTCTCTACTTTAAAAACAAAACCGGACGGCCGGAGCTTGACCCGCTTCAGAAAGGCATCGCTCTTATGCTGATTACCGATCTGGCCAAGATCGAAAGCCTTCAGGTTGTCGAACGCATACAAATGCAAGCCCTGGTGGAGGAACTGGGACTGGGAACGTCCGGATTGGTCGACCCCGCCACGGCCCCCCGCATCGGCAAACTGCTTCAGGCACGCTGGCTTGTCGGGGGCGACATTCTGACATCACAGCGCGAAAACCTTCGCCTGCAATCCAGCCTTACGGATGTAGGCACACAAAACGTCCTCGCAAGCCCCTTCTCCGAAGGAAAGATTTCGGATTTAATTCAACTGGAAAAAACCATTCTCTTTGATGTCATCCAGACGCTGAAAATCGAACCCACCGCCAAGGAAGCGGAAAATCTGAAAATCCCGTGTTCCACAAATCTTCAGGCTTTGCTGGCCCTCTTTAAAGGTGTCGATGAAAGCGATCAGGGGCATTATGCGCAGGCCGCCGAATACTACGAGAAGGCATTGAAGGAAGACGCCAATGTCTGTATCGCCAAACAGGCCATTGAAGAATTGCAGATCAGGGGACTGACCGGCGGGAAGAAAAAGACGCCCGATCTGCTCAGGTCTTTGCAAGATAGAACATCCGTCACAAATCAGCTGTCCCCCAAGGATACGACCAAACGGGAAAGAAAACCCGCGAGCACAACCGCTCCCGTCGATATGCGGTTAAATTTCCCTGACGGAGGGGCCATATGAAAAAAGCCTTTCTTTTCCTGTGGACCGCATTGCTCCTCATGGGCATCACGGGGTGCGGTGAAAGCGGAGGCGGCGCCCAAGTCGATATGCACACCACAAACGTGCAAATCACCGTAGGACAGCCCCAGCCCGTTTCAAAGGCGGTGGAAGATATCAGCAGCGCAGCCCAGATACCGGTGGGCGTTGCCGGCATTATCTTTGAAATCAGTGGCGCCGGCATGACAACCATTACCCGGACCGTCGCGATCTCGGGACAAACCACAATCACGGAATCCTTTGATGTTCCCATGGGAGCCGACAGGCGTTTTCAAGTCAGTTGCCTGAATGCCGACGGCGCGGTTATTTATTCGGGCAGCACGGTGGTCACGGTGGGCGCTCTCCCCCTGACGCTCACGATTGAAATGGCGTCGACAACCTACTCGATTTCAGGAACGGTTTATGCGGGAAACACCGGCGAACCGGGCGTAACCGTCAGGCTCTTTCGCTCCGGATTGCCGGCGGCGGCCTGGATCGAAATGGCACAAACCGCGACCGATACAAACGGCAACTATATTTTCAGCGGGCTTACCAACAACGATTACAGAGTGCTCATCGAGTATTATGGAGCCGCGTACACCGACTCGCTCGATGTCACGGTGGCCGGCGCTTCTCTTGCGGAAGTTAATTTTTATCTGCCACGATAATGTTTACGAATCCAGACGAGGAATTCACGAATCATGAAACATACCCTTTTTGTCATCACAGCCTTATTGCTTCTACTGGGAGCGGAAAACGTTCCGGCAGCCGACGTTGACGTCAACGCGCAAACGGGAATTGAGTTTGCCTGGTGGAAAGACTCCGAAGAAAACATCGGCTATCAGGCTTTTATCCCCGTTGCCGTCTCATCTCGCATTGAAGGGTTTTCCGCAAGCCTCCTGGGGGGATACGGATATACCGGCTTTGACGCCCCAAACGCGGAGACAACCACCCTCGTTCGTCCTCTGGATACCAAGCTCAATCTTTCCTACGCCCTCATCGACAAGCTTCCCTTTGATGTCCTTTTCGGCCTGGGGTTCAATCTCCCCACCGGAAAAACAAATCTGAGTTCTCAGGATCTGCCTTTGGCCATGGATCCGGACCTTGTCGCCCTGACCCCTCTGGGAGAAGGGTTCAATATCAATCCCACGCTGGCCGTCGCCCGTCAATGGGGAAGGTTTGCGGCCGGCCTGGGCGCAGGCTATGTCTGGCGCGGAAAATACGATTATTCAACCCGGTTTACGGATTATAACCCGGGCGACATTTTCACGGCCACCGCCGAAGCCCGCTACGATTTTTCTCCATTGTGGAACGGCCGTATGTTCGGACAATATTCCAGGTTCACCAAAGACGAGGCAGCCGACCACGACATCTATCGCGAAGGGGATTTCTACATGGCGGGGCTTGGCCTCCAGTATTCGCCCTCATCATGGAATGCGGCGTTAACCTTTAAATACATCATCCGCGGCAAAGGCGAACTTCCCGCGGGTTTGTCCGGCGAACTTTCGACCCTGAGCGACAACCTTCACGGCGACGAAGCGGCAGGAGACATTACGCTCAGTTACTTCTGGAGCGCGCCTGCAACCCTCTGGATCAAGGCATCCGGTCTTCTTGTCCAGGCCAACGATTTTCCGGAAGTCTCCGGTTATTATATCGGCAAAAGGCTTAAGGCATCTTTGGAGCTGGGGTGGAAAAGAACGTTTGGCGATCACTGGGAAACGAATCTCTACGTACGCGGATTTACGATGCACGACGGCGACAGAACCTACCCTGAAATCCGCGACGAGCGCACCTATAACGGGTTTGCGGCAGGCGGCGCCATCATCGCCAGGTTCTAAAGATCAGACCTTTGGCCGGTGCGAATGACGCCTTTGCGGCTGCAACCGAAATGCCCCATCCCGAGTAGCGATTCATTTTTTGCGATTCAACGCCTCTTCATGCTCGCCGTTTTTTTGCCTTGCCGCCTTAAGGAAAGCTCTTCACACCGGCTTAAGAAATGGTTCCATGCCGGGAACCATCCGAATAAAAATAGTTGACGGTCACACGACGACAGTTCAGGAAACTGACGAGAGACGGCGCGCTTTTCACTTCTTCGGACGTTTTTGCCGTATTGGGAGGAAGCGTCTTGACAAGCGACGCTGCAAGCGGATTTACCGCAATATCCTGATAGAGCGCATCATAGAGCAGTTGCCCCAGTTCAAGAAGAAAGTTGTCTTTATTGGTCTTAATCCCGATTCTGGTTTCGGAAGGCGTCTTGAAGATATCGGCCATTCTGACGTCATGGTCCGGAAATTGCCGCCTTATTTTTTCAATCAATGCCGTAATGACAAACAGGCTTGCGGGATTCAGCCCCTCGGCAAAGATCAGTTCCACTAAAGGCGTGGCCTTGTACAACTCTTCAAACTGCCCCTTCTGAAAGTCTTTTTTGTATTGATCCTTGTCTTTTTCATGCTCCGGGCAAAAAAAGATGCGCTTCGCCTTGATGCCGTCAATTTTCCATCCGGCGGTGGACACGCCCCAGAATGTCGCCCCGGTAATATCCGCGCAGGACAGAGTCGCCAGATTGAAATTGGCGGATATGATTTTTGCGCCTTTCAGAATGGCTTTGGTGAGATTGGCTTCACTGAAATTGGCATGGCTCAGGTCCGCTTCATTGAGAATGGCGCCGATGAAATCCGCACCGCTGAAATCGGCTCCGCTTAGGTCCGCTTCGCTGAAATTGGCGTTACTGAGAATGGCGTGGCTGAGATTGGCCCCGCTGAGATTGGCTTCACTGAAATAGGCTTCGTGAATATTGGCTTCATGGAGAATGGCATGGCTCAGATCGGCCCGGCTGAAATCGGCCCGGCTGAGATCCGCCATGTTGAAACGGGCCCCGCTGAGATTGGCGCCGCTGAGATTGGCTTTGTAGAGTCTTGCGCCGTAAAAATTGGCGTCTCTGAGATCAGCCTCGCTGAGATCCGCCCGGCTGAGGTCCGCCATGCTAAGCTCGGCGCCGCTAAGATCGGCATGGCTTAGATTGCCTTCGGTGAGCTTGACGCTGAACAGGTCGGCATGGCTCAGATTAACGCCGCCGAGATTGGCTTTTTTGATATCCCAGGTTCCTTTGGGCATCTGCCCCAGCACCGCCTTCAAATCAACAAGTTTTCCCCATGTCTCTTCTTTCTTCATGCCTGAGCTTTCCTGTAACATTGATGATTCAAGCGCAAAAGATTCACTGCATCAAAAAAATGCGAACGCACCTGAATGTTTTTTGTCAGAGCAATTCTTCCGCCGCTTCCCGCACCGCCTGGAGCCAGTCATTCACATCCTGCGACGCAGTGGATCTCTCAGCCGCCTTTATGACCCGTCCTGTCTCCACCTCCACCAGGCGCAAATCGACCCGCATGCGCTCGCCCGCCGCGAAATACCCGCCGAAAATCATCCAGTGTGCGCCTGCGATTTTTCCCAGACGAAGTCTGGTTGATTCATCGGCAAGCGACGACGACCCCAGATTCAATTCCTGAAGCGCCAGTTGCAGGCTTTTTCTCTCAACGGCGCGATACCGCCCTGTTTTGTTCACAGCCCGGATGATCTCGTCGGAAAACAGTTCGCTCATATCAGGCCGGTCCGTCCGGGACCAGAGATTTTCCACGCTCCAGACGGCAATGGCGTTTGACTGCCCGGCCCGGTCCGCAACCCCGCCGGCGCAGGCGGCCATCAGAACGCACAGAAGAAAAGCTATCCTTTTTTTGATCATCTCATTTCGACCATCCGGAAGACTTACGGCCCGGCTTCCTGCATTTTTTCCTGAACCTTGTCATCCGCCTTGAGCGGACGATCCTGTTTGGATATTTTCACATACGCCAGATCCGGCTCCACGCGCACGGCAACGAGTTCGCCCACGGCCCGGGCCGCGCCTTGAAGGGTTTTCCCCTTGTACAAGACGGGTTGCGGCTCCTCAATCGCTTCAAACCGTGAGCCCTTCACCACGCCCTGCTTCGATCCCAGATTCAGCATGGCTTCGTCGCCATTGATTTTTACAAGGTAGCCGCGCAGAGGATATTTCTGCATGACCGTTTTGAGAATATCGCGGTTCAATTGAAAAATTTGTTTTTCCAGCCCGCCCTGGCCGCTTAGTTGCCGAGTCAGCACTTCGGGAATTTCCGTGGTTTCGGAATCGATCAGGCGCAAACTCAGCAATACGCCCTGCGGCATGTGCTGCAGCGACCCGGTCCCGATCAGGCGCGACGCGAACACCCGCCCCAATTTCAGTTTGGTTTCGGGATCGGCCAGTTCCGATGACCCCAGATTCAACTCCGCAAGCAGGCGGTCCAGAACGGCTCGCTCCACCACGCGGACGCGACCGGAGCCGTTGAGCAGGCCGGTCAGTTCCGCCGTGAGCACTTCCGCCGTGCCGTCGCGCTCCGTCATGGCGCCTTTTTCCTGAATGTCGATGAAAGAAATCACCATGGGCTGCGACGTCCAGGCATCTTCAACCTTGGACGGACGGTCCTTCTGGCTCCGGTAACGCGCCGCCAGATCGCGGACGAGCTGATCAATTCTCTTGCTGCGCTCGGCGTCTTTCTGAATATCCATCATCTCCTGGGCCTTCCTGGCCAAAACAGCGGCAAAGGCATCCGTTTTATCCAGGGAGAGCGCCTTCTGATAGGATTCCAGCGCCTTGTCCCATTTGCCTTCTTTTTCAAACGAAACGCCTTTGTTCGTTGTGCCTTCAATATAATAGGGATCCATCTTC
Organism: uncultured Smithella sp.; assembly: GCA_964525155.1. Lineage (GTDB taxonomy): Bacteria > Desulfobacterota > Syntrophia > Syntrophales > Smithellaceae > UBA8904. Next base: position 7,438 of record CAZGDK010000002.1, read on the forward strand.
ACGGCCTGGTCGTATTGTTCCCGCGCTTTTGCATGCTGGCCGCCGGCGGCGTAATACCGCCCCAGTTGATTGTACCTGAGGGCGTCCTGATAAACTTCCGATTCGCCCTTTTGCGTTCCGGCCTGATATTCGGCATGGGCTTCTTTCTTCTTCCCCTGGGCGTACAGGATATTCCCTTTCACGACATGCGCGTAAGACCGTCCGGGGGCTTTTCGTTCCACGTCTTTGGCCAGTTCCAGAGCCCTGGCCGCATCTCCCTTCTGGGCGTAGACGGCCGCAAGCCCCTCCTTGCCGAGTATTTCGCCGGATGTCCCCATGCCCGAGACGTCCTTGAAAATCTTTTCAGCTTCCGCATATTTTTTATCTTTTAATGCGGCGTATCCCTGGACGGCCCGTGCTTTCACATTCCGGGGATTCTTTTTCACCACGGCATCGCCGATCACCCGCGCCATTTTGGTTTGCCTGCGCTGAAGCTCGCGTTCAGCCAGTCTTGTGAGCATGGCTTCCGTCGTTTTTCCTCCCCCCTGAAAATAATCGAGGACTTTGAGCCCGGGTCCGACAATGCAGACGGCGGGTAGAACCGTGCGCGCCTTGTAAAGATCACTGACTTTTCCGTTATCGAGAAGCACGGGAAACGAAAGCCCGGTTTGCGAGGCAAACTGGCGGACCTTGTCCGGAGAGGATAATGTAATGGCCCAAACCGTAAGCCCCGCCCCCGGATGCCGGCCGGCCAGATCGTTGAGGCCAAGCAGCCCTTCCTGGCTGGGCCTTGAATCCGCCGCGAAAAAATAAAGGATGGTCAGCGGCTGATCCTTGGCCTTGGAAAGATCAAACTTCTGCCCTTTGGCGTCTGCAAGCGAAAACACCGGGGCCGCACCTCCCTGCGCAAGCTGGGCATAACTGTGTCCGGTCCAAAGCAAAACGGCAAGCACCGCAATGAAAATAAAAGAACCTACCCGCGTCTTTTTCATGTCCCGCACCCCTTTCCCCTGATAAAAAATTAAAAAACCGCTTCTATTTACTTTCTGTTATTGATCGCTGTCAATTAGTTTCACATGCACCGGAAAATCGCCGCCTGCCGGCGGGTCCACCTGGGCTTCCCAGTCATAGTAGCCGGTCAGAACCAGCCGGACTTCATGTTTGCCCGCGCCAACCTCCAGCCGGGCCGGGGCTTTCCCCCGGAAGGCCCCGTCGATAAAAATCTGCGCCCCCACGGGATCGCTCTCGACATTCAAAAAAGCCTTCTTTTCTTGTTCGACAACCTGTGGCGTGACCGGACCCGCGGCGTTATTGACATGCTGGAGGGAGTAAAAATAACCGCCTGCCGCGATCAGTCCCGCCAGAATCACCCCAATCAGAATAAAACGCGGCGCCTTGGATTTCGGGACCGCGCCTCCGGTGACAACCACGGGCGCGGCCTGGTCGGCGGACATGTTTTTTAAAGCGTCGCGAAGCGCGTTTCCGGACGGGTAGCGTTTGGCCGGGTCCTTCTCCAGGCACTTCATAATGATGGCGGAAAGACCGGGTGGAATGTCGGGATTGAGAGCATGCGGCGCATCCGGGATGTCGGTTGTCACGGCATGAAAAACAGCCGCCATGTTCTCCCCCCGAAACGGCCGCTTGCCGACGCACATTTCCCACAGGATCACCCCCAGGGAAAAAATATCGGACCGGCCATCGACCGTTTTGCCCAGCGCCTGTTCCGGAGACATATACGCCGGCGTTCCCAGAATTTCCCCCGCCTGGGTTTGAATGACGCCTTCAGCGTCTTCGATACGGGCAATACCGAAATCGGTGATCTTGACGCGCCCGCTTTGCTCAATGATGATGTTGCTGGGCTTGATGTCCCGGTGGGTCACGCCCCGCTCATGGGCGTAATGAAGGGCTTCGGCAACCTGGATGCCCAGATCCGCAATCTCGGAAACAGACAACGTCTTTTCCGGCGACTGCAGTGTATCGAGCGACGCACCCTCCAGAAATTCCATCGCGATATAGATGGTCCCCTGGTCTTCGCCGACATCATAAACCGCAACGATATTCGGATGAGACAAGCGACCGATGGCCCGCGCCTCCTTCAGGAACCGCTCCACAAATCCTTCGCTTGCCATCCGGTCCTGCCTGAGCACCTTGATGGCGACCAGCCGGTCGATTTGAGGATCACGGGCCTGGAAAACCATGCCCATGGAGCCTCTGCCCACCTCTCGAATAACTTCATAGCGCCCGTATTTCATAAGCGATCATTCGCGCCTTTCATCCGTTATTTATTCTTCATGGAGAAACGCCGCCACGGTTTCAAGCGGGATCAAAAAACCGATGGACGAATTTCCCCGATACCGCCCCTTGATGATGCCCAGCAACTTTCCGTCACGGTCAAACACGGGGCTTCCGCTGGAGCCGCGGGGCGTGTCCATCTCCACCTGCCACAAAAGCAGATTGCCCTGAAGCGTTACGGGCCCGCTGACAAGACCGGTCAGAATTTTTCTTTCGCCCTCGGCGCAGGTCAAAACGTAAATCCGCTCGCCTTTTTTTAACCGAATGCGCCCGTCGCTCACGCTTAACGCGGATGAAAAACGCTCCGCCGTGCGTATCAAAACCAGGTCCTGCTTCCGGTCCTTCCTGATGACACGGCCGGGCCGTTTTCGCCCGTCGGACGTCATGACGCCGATGTCCGTCACCTGATCCAGATCGTGCGCCGTGGAGAGAATAAGACCGCTTTGATCCGCCACAAAACCGGAAAACTGGATGGATGAGTTTCCGGAAACGGCGCTGAGGCAGACAACGGAATCCACCCGGAAAAGATGAGCGGGAATTTCGCCGCCTCTTTTTTCTTGGACCGGGGCATATTTGGCGACGTAATCATCCATGAAGGCCCGAAGCGCCTCAACCTTGCGGGTATCGGGCCTGCCCTCCGCAAGGCATTGCGCGTCGAATGTGGAATACAAGGGAGATTGGGGCTGGGCCACGATAAGCCAGCGTTCGCCGTTGCGGCTTGCGCTCAACCGGACGGCCCCGTCCGGCAAACCGGTTACGTGCGCCGTACATCCGGAGTCCACAAGCCAACGGGAAAGAACGCGCTGAAGTTCCGCAATCGGCAGGGGATAAATCCGGTCGGGTTGCGCCTTACACACCCCGTCGGAAAAAAGAAAAAAGAGAGAAAGGACGGCAAAAACCACCTGCGCATTTTTTATTCTGCTCCACCGCATACGCCCCCGCGCATCATCCGAGCCCATCTACTGAAAAGACGCTGTTTTCAAAACATTGGCATGCCGCCCGGAAGGCGGATCATTCCGCTAAAGCCTTTTTTAGGCGTTCTCATGGGGTTTCGTCCGAGTCTCCGACCTCACAAAGAACCACGGTAATATTATCGTGCCCCCCCGCGGATTTTGCCGCTTCAATCAACGCGTCCGTTTTCCGGTCAAGGGCCAACGGACGGGAAAGCACCTCCTGAATGACGGATTCATCAACCATATCCGACAATCCGTCCGAGCAAAGAAGAAAAATATCGCCCGTCAGAATTTTCCCTTTAATGAAATCAACGGCCAGCGCGTCATTGATGCCCACCGCGCGCATAATAATATGCCTCAGCGAATGCGTCTTCGCCTCGAGAGCGCTGATCAGGCCCTGCTCCACCTGCTCCTGAACCAGGGAATGATCTTTCGTAATTTGCTTGAGTTGGCCGTGCCGGAAAAGATACACGCGGCTGTCGCCGACATGCCCCAGAACATACAGGCGGTCGCAGATTTTAAGCAATTCCGCCGTGCAGCCCATGCCGCTGTGTTCCGGTTCGGAATTGGCCTTATTCAGGATGCGTTCATTGGCCGCTTGAAATATGGCATGCATCGCCCCGACGGCGTCTTCCTCCACCTGGGTATCGGAGAGCGAAAAAAATTCCATCACGGTTTCACAGAACATGTGGCTGGCCACTTCGCCGGACGCCGCGCCGCCCATCCCGTCGGCGACCGCGCACAACCCAAGGTCGGATTGAATCAGAAAGGCGTCTTCGTTATTGGTGCGCCTGAGCCCCACATCGGACTTACCGGAAAAGATGATCTTCTTCATACTCTTGATTGCTCCCGTTTCGCCTCATTTCTTGTATTGAACCGGCCGGAAATGATTGACAAGACGCCTTTGTTTACGCGCGCCGGAAGTATATGAAGAGCGGATTTTTATGTCAAGGTTATTCTTCTTCTTTCAACAATGGAAGGTTTTTCCCCATGGCTTTGAGTACTTCATCAATTTGCCCCAGAGAGAGCAAGCCCCGCTCCAGTAAAATCAAGCCGATGAGGCGATGCTTCCCCTTGTTCACATCTTCCATGATCTGAACTTTCATGGCGTCAATGACCTGCTCGGCCGTGACCAACCCTTTTTCCACGGCCAAAATTCCGAACCTTTTTTCCAGGTGTTCCGTTTCCATTTTCCCTCCTGTCTTCCTGATTCAGACGTCGCTTAAAAAACCTTTGAAAGGTCGAAAACATCAGATGCCGCAGAAAGCATCCCCATCGCTTGCGAATCTATTTTCCCCGCCCGTTTTTAAGAAGCTTTCGCGCCTTATCGAGGTTGCGCCGGGCGTTTTGGTGTTCCGGATCAAGCTTCAGCGCTTCTTCCCATTCCCTGGCAGCCCGATGGATGTCTTCGGCCAGAAAGAAGCTGACCCCCTTGCGATAATGATTTTCCGCGCCGGCTTTATCCACAACTTTTTCCGCGCGGGATGCCTCCGGCACGGCCGCAGCCTTGTATTTCGATTTTGGTCTGGGCTTAAGTTCCGGTTGCGGCAACGGGGATTCAATAAGCGGAAGCTTCAGCGGCGTTTGCGGCGCCATGGCCTCATTGTGAGCCGCCGGGGCGAAGTAGGCGACAATGAAATCCTTGCCTGCATCGCCGTACACCTTCTGTGCAATGGCTTTTGCCGTATCGCCCGGCTTTGTTTCGTATGTGGCATACCCTTCGTCTACCGAATGATATCTCAGCCATTCCAGCACATCCTGACGATTGGCGTCATAGGCCAGCGCCTTCAAAAATTCATTCCGCGCGGGCGCGTAAGATTTTTGCCGGATATGATTCTTTCCCTTTAAAATGTGCCGATCCGCTCCGCGGCGGATTTTTTCTTCGAGTTCCTCGATTTTCTGCAACGCCTGACGGTCGTCCGGAGATATGTCCCGCACGATGCCCCAGATAAAAACGGCTTTGTAAATTTGCTGGTCTTTCTCGGCAGCCAACGCCAGCGACCGGTATTTCTCAACGGAAGAACGAAGCTGAACCAGTTGCGCGGCTTTTTGCGCCGCATCGTCTAAAACCTTCGTCTCCGATGCGCTCTCCAGAAAAGCGGCACAGCCGCAGACAATCGCGGCGATCAGATAAACCAGGCAGATGCGCATCAATTTTCCGGCCATCATTTCAACCCCTGATGGTTGAAGACCTTCAAGTTTTTCTCAAAATCTTCAAGGTCAAAATTGCCGTAAATCATGGATCGGTTGACGCGATAAGGAGATATAAAACAGGGGTTGCCGTCGCGCTCCACCGTCAACGCCCCCCGGTACCCCAGCTTTTCGGCAAGGGCGGCCACCAGATCGTTCATCTCGCCATACGGGTAGGCCAGGTATTTCACATCCGTGTTCAGATGTTTTTTGATGATCTTGGCCGAATCGTCGAGTTCCTCTTTGACGGCCTCAAAATAAGTTCGAAACGTCTCCTTTCCGGAGAGCTTATTAAGGTAGCGATGCGATTTGGTGTGGGACTGAATGCTGACACCGCCTTTTTGCATTTCCTGGAGGATAGACCAGGTCATTCCGCCGCCGCCTTCGTTTATAAAATCCGTATACACGAACAGCGTGGCGGGATAGCCGTATTTTCTGAGAATGGGATAGGCAATATCGTATGTGGAGCGCCAACCGTCATCAAACGTGATGACGACGGATTTCCGGGGCAGGGGCTCCCGCAATTCCAGAAAATCGTAAAAGTCATCCAGGCTGATAACGTTGTATCCGTGTTTTTTAAGAAACATCATCTGATCGTCAAATGATTTCCGGGTCACGGTGACGGCATCGGCGCCGTTTTCGGACAATTTGTGATAGGTCAGAATCGGGACGGTCTGATAGCCCGCAGGCGTCAAACCTCCTCTTTCCAGCGGAATAACAGGAATCACCAGCGTCTGCCCCGGCTTGAGAACATCAACGCCGTTTATGTCCGCAATCATCCACCCCAGAGAGGTGTTGCGCATGTGTTTGGCGGCCAGAGACGAAAAAGTATCGCCCGGCTTCGCGGTTACGATCACATACTTTTCAAGACCGGAAAAAATGGAGGCGGCCCGCGACAGAAGCTTCGGCTCCGGAGGTTTCTCCGGCGCGGGCTGCAGGATCGCGCATCCACCCAAAACCAGAGCCAACAAGGCAAGACAGGCCCATTCCATCCGTTTGAGCCATCGCAAATGCATGGTTTTCACGATCAAGACGATCCGCATACTATCCTTCACGTTTATTGACTTTCAGAAGACGGAAATTTTCCCAGGACTGCGTCCTCTGCATCAGAACGCGCGGCGGCATCGGCTCGACGGTGACCAGGTGCTGAACCATCCGGTAGGCCTCCCGCGTCATAACGATTTCTCCGGGACCGGCCATAAAATTCAGCGAATAGGCCGCCTTGATGCTTTCACCGATAAAGACCTGCTCCTTTTGCGAAGGCGTGCCGATGCGCCCGGACAGGACAACGCCCGAATTAATGCCGATGCCGACTTTGAGAAGAAGCGGATTGCCGTTTTTGCCTCTGTCCTTCAGGGCCTTTTGCATGGCCACCGCGGCATAGAGTCCTCTTTCGGCATGATTGGCCGAGTGCGGCGCATTGCTGAACACGGCAATGACCGAATCGCCGACAAACATATCGATATGGCCGTCGTATTTCTGAACGCAGTCCGTCGCCAGCAAAAGATAATCATTCAGGTCATCCATGAGTTTCTGATGATCGTTGATTTCGGCATACGCCATAAAGCCTTTAATGCCGGCAAAAAGGACCGTGACGTGATTTTGGTTCATTTCAGTCATGACCGCTTGACTTGAATTTCCAGCCGGGGCGCTTGCGTTGGCCCCGTCGGCCGCGGCGTGCGAAAGCGCCGCCCCGGCCTCATCACTCCAATACAGGCGCACATCATCCGTACTGCGGCCCGACAGGGCCGATGGACCGTATAATCGCGATTTGCGAAGCCAGAAAAGAAGCGCCAGCGCCGAACACAAAAGCAGCCCCAGCAACACGAGCCCCAAAAGCGCCATATCGCGAACGAGACCGGATATTTCTTTTTTAAGTTCGGCGCGGATGAATGTTAAAGACAACCCGATGTGCACCGCGCCCAGATGATTCTGCATGAAATACACCGGACGTGAAAGATCGAGGATCTCCGTTCCATCCGGCGCTTGAAAGGCCGCCATAACCGTGCCGTCCTTTTCCGCCCTCCGGTCGTTCGTTTTAAACGCTTCAAATACCGAACCGATTCTGCCGATGTCCGTATGGGCCTTAACAACCCCTTCAGGGCTGACAACGGCCGCATAGCGGGCGCCCTCAATGGCTTTGGCCTCTTTCATGAGAATGTTCAAATTCAGGGCGTCATCTTCGGCAAGCGGCATGGCGGCGTTATTGACGAAATGGCCAAGGACGATCTGCCCTGCCTGAATTTTTTCCTGATACAGAAGCTCTTCCTGCATTTTCACGGTCACATGAGCGAAAACAAGGAAAGCGGCAAGAAAAGCGGCGACGGTCACGGCGTAAATGGCAATTACCGGCAGCTGCAAACCGTATAGCCGCTTTGTTGAAGTATTCGGTTGGTCTGTTGTGTTCATGGCACCTGTTCGCAATCGATGGTCACACCAAGATCATATCTTCGGATTTGTATCTGCGGGCTCTAATCCGGATTAATCAGGCCGGGTGTCTTCTTATCCTGCACTCGTACTTTGGAGGGTTTGTGTGTCGCCGGATGCGGATAAAATTTCTCCACATGCGATCTCGGCATGGGATCTTGTGTCTTCATTTCGTGCTTCGGTATGAGAATTTTTTGACCGATCACAACGGATTTGGGATTGATGCCGGGGTTGGCGTCAATCAGAATGTCATATTTCATCTTATCGCCAATGTACCAGGCTGCGATGATCGACAGCGACTCACCGGGATACGTTACTTCATGAGTCATGTATTCGACTTTTGCCGCAGGCGAGAGCGCGCCGGAAGACGCGGCCGAAGCGCCCGGATCGGCCTCTGAGGCGGCCGAAGATGACGTTCCCGGCTGAGCCGGCTTTTTCTCCTGCGTGCCGCCACAGCCTAACAACAAAACAATCAATACCCCCAGAAGCCCCCATGCAAACAAACTCTTTTGGCGTATCGTTTTCATTTTTTCTTCTTCGCACTCCTTTTCATCTTATCCAGAAACGTCTTGACAGCTTTATTTTCAGAATTGAAGGCGTAAGCCTTTTCCAGGGAAGCAAGACACTCTTCTTTCTTTCCCTGCTTATCCTGAATCACGGCAAGATTGTAAAGCGCCACGTCTAAATCCGGCGGATTCATCTGCACCAACTGTTGATACACTTCTTCCGCTTTGTCGTAGTTTTCATTCATCCCGTAGGCAAAACCGAGGCGGGAATAGACATCGGTGAAATTGGGGTTCAGCTTGAGGACCTCCGTATAGCTTTCAATGGCCTTCGGATAATCCCTCATCTTCACATAGATGCGGCCCAGTTGAAAATGGGCCTGTTCATTTTGGGGGTCCTGTTTGATGGCGTCAAGCAGAAGGGCTTTCGCTTGCGCGGATTCCTTGTCCATAATGTTTAAAGCCTGATGCACCAGATCCATTGATTTTACTTTCCCGTCATCCGTCGGGGCGGGCTGAGGCGGTTGAACCTTTGCTTGTTCGGCGGGAGCCGCGGCTTTTGTTTTTGGTGAAGGACCGCTTGCCAGTTGCCAGACTACAATCGCCGCGACGGCAATCGCAATGACCAAGACCGCGGCGCCATAGATAAGCCACGATGTTTTCTTTTGTCCGTCTGCTGCCTTTTCCGGAGCTTTTGCCGGCGTTTTGGCGGCGGCTTTCTCCGGCGGTTTCTCGGGCGCTTTCTCCGGAACATTTGCCGGAGCTTTTTGCGGGGCCTGATCCGCGGCTTTCTCCACGGCTTTCTCCGGTTTCTTTTCCGGAACCTTTTTTACGGAAGGCTGTTCGGACGGCAATACCGCTTTGGGTTTTTCCGGCGCGGACGGCAACACTTTTTCATCTTTAATTTCCCTGGAGCCGCTGCCAAAACTACCGCTTGATTCCTTAGCATGCTGCCCTTCCGCTTCCATCTTGCTTTCGAAGAGCGCTTTCATGTACAGCGAAAGCCCGCGCGCATTGGGCCTGAGCCCCAGTTCGATAATGCATTCCTCCAGATCGGACGCCATTTCCGCGCATGACTGATAACGATCGGCAGGCTCCTTGGCCAACGCACGGTCAAGAATGGCGTAGACTTTGGAATGAAGTCCGGAGACGACGGTTGGCATGGGCCGGTATTCGGCGTCGCGCACCTTGGTCAGAATTTGAATGGTGCTGTCGCCGTCAAACATTTTGCAATGCGCAATCAATTCGTAAAGGACGATGCCCGCGGAAAAAATGTCGGAGCGCTGATCGATGGATTTCCCGGCGGCCTGCTCGGGCGACATGTAGGCGACTTTGCCCTTGATCATGCCGCACTGCGTGACGGTGCTCTGGCTGGCCGCCTTGGCGATGCCGAAATCGAGAATTTTCACATCGCCCTGGTAGGTCACAAAAATATTCTGGGGGCTGATGTCGCGGTGGATGATGTGGAGAGAATTTCCTTGAAAATCTTTCAGTTCGTGCGCGTAGGCCAGCCCCGAACAGACGCGCGACATGATATACAGCGCGTTTTCCAGGCTGATCGGCTGGTTCTTTTCCCTGGCGCCAAGCCAGATGGCCCGAAGATCGTTTCCGTAGAGGTATTCCATGGAAATGAAAAACGAATCTTCCATGCTTCCGAAATCGTAGATCTGAATAATATTCTGGTGGTTGAGCAGCGCCGCCAGTTTCGCTTCATCGATAAAGGAAACGACCAGCTCCTTTTCCTTGGCCAGATGAGGCAGAATCATTTTGATGGCGATAAGTTTTTCAAAGCCCTGGATTCCCGTGATCTTGGCCTTGTAGAGCTGTGCCATCCCACCCGTGGCGATTTTATCCAGAAGAATGTATTTACCGAAACGAACGGGCTGGAATTCAGGCATTTAAAAACTACTCCTTTACCTCTGTAGTGTCCTGTGTCGCGTCAGAAACCCAAAAATCGCCGCGTTCCCCGTGAATAAGGCGTGTTTTCGTATGACGTCTGCGGATGACGGCGAGTATATGAAGAGACGTTTTCTATGTCAAGGATATTTTAAGCAAAAAGGTCCCTTGCACGGTACGCCGGAAAAGTAAAACATCAACACGTCTGCGCACCAGGTGCAGGGCAGACGTGCGTTTAGCAAACAGTGTGAGATTTATCTGACTGCTGTTGCTGCGCTTTTAAAAGCAGATAATCTCTTGATGGAAATATTTCATGATATTCCTCTGTACCGCGCCAACACCACATGCCCACTGACGGGTTGTCCGTTCTCCTTCCGAAGGATACCGGGCCCCAGTGAGGCAATCTCGAAACCGACCCGCCCAGTGCGTCCATCACATACGATCGTTGGTGGATTCTCTTGGTTCCGACAGTCCAGGGGGCATATCATGCTTTGCTATATTTTATGTCCTCTTCCATCTTTATCCATTCAATTTAAATGCACTGCCGTTATGCTTTAAAATAGCAAATTCACCTTGCATATCGGGCCAATCAGGTGTGGCACTTGTATTGGTAATAAAAGTCCCTCCTTGAAGAAAATTAATACCTTCCCCTTTTACTCCTATGCACATTTCCTCTACATTCACATGCTCCTGCGCTAACAACACAAGACATTGTTTTAAGTTCTCCGCTGAGGGCTTATAATGCCCGCTATTATTTGATAGATATTTTAGTTTTCCCTCCAGACAGGCAAACGTACCGGCACAGACTACTTCTCGACCTGCACAGAAACTCGAATGATTGAAAAAAATGGGGTGTGTATCGATTAATGATATATCGTATGCGAACATGCTGCCATGCCTATCCATTGCATACGCCCATAAACTCAAATCACTATTCTTCACACAATGTATTGTCGTTAACCCTGTATAAAACAAGCCATTGTCAATGTATACCATGTAATCTAAGCGTCTCTCCCGTGAAAAGTAATCAAC
>CAZGDK010000002.1:18809-68315 GCA_964525155.1 uncultured Smithella sp.
TGCTCGCGCTCATAATTATAACCAGGGGACAGAGTTTTTACCTGAGTTGCCTGGGGTGTTTTCGATTTGTTACATATAAACGTGTTCGCATTGCGGGCAGAAACAAGCACTTTTTCTATTGTATTTTTCCGGTAGTTTGAAAGAGGTGAATTTTTTCCCCCCGCGCGCTTTCGATTTAACCACTCATAGCAAGCAGCCATTAATTCGTCGATGATCCAACTCATAAAATCCGGGTCTAACCGCTTGCTCGTTCCAGCATCCAAAACTTTCAAGGCAGTGTCAATTCGCGCCATGTTGTTACCGCGTGATTTGAAAATTGCCGACATGCCGCAAACTTCTCTTGTTGCTATGGTCCTTTGCTCAAATTCCCGGTAACTCATTATTCCTAATCGCACATCATCGTTTGACATATCACTCCCCCCTTAATCCTTTGGTTATGCCTTTCAACCGCAGCATACCAAAAACCCATGCACCGGGCTTCCGCCTTCCGAACGCAATAAAACGGGTTCCAGGTCGACCCGGCTGAATCCGGAATCGGCCAGAGTTCGTTTCAGATAGCCTTCCGCGTGACTGTAGCGGCCGTTTGGATGGATGCAGAAATCCGTCCCATCGGAACAGTCCGAAATCGCTTCCACGGTAAAGATCAACCGCGCTCCGGGATTGGCTTTGCTGAGCGCCTGCCGGCTGGCTTTAAAGACGGCGTCAAGCGCGCCGAAGTAAACGAGCGTATCGGCGGAGATGATGAAATCAAAACGATCCCGCTGGGACGCGATATATCCGGTAAGCTCGGCTTTGATTAATTCGCTGTACACATTACGCGCCCTGGCTTTCTCCAGCATGCCGCCGGACAAATCCACCCCGACCAGTTCCTTCGCATAAACCCCAATCAGCGGCCCGCACAGGCCGGTGCCGCAACCGGCATCCAGGATGATCAGTTTTTTTTCGGGCTGATCGGTAAGCCCTTGAACTTTATTGGCAATCAATTGCGGCGCGCGGTATTCGAGTTTGGAGAGCTTCGCGTCAAAGCTCTCGGCAAAAGCGTCAAAGGTTTGCTCGATGTAGGCGTTTTCCGCGCGGCTGGGCACATTTTCCCCGGTGCAGGCGGCCAGATGATGTTTCGCCACCGGATTTTCCGGATTTTGTGCCAGCCATTCACGGTAGACTTCGGCCGCCTTGTCGATTTCACCGCAGGTGCAATAAGCCACCCCCAATAATCTTTTGGCCTCTTTGCTTTCCGGTCTCAGAGTCAGGGCTTTGCAGTAGTAGGCCACTCCTTCACGGGTGCGCCGCTGCGCCATCATCAGGTTGCCCATGTTATTGTAAGTATCTTCCCGTTCGGGATTCAGTGCGATGGCTTTTAAATAGGCCTGTTCCGCGTCGGCAAATTTCCCCTGCGCTTTTAACAGGGCGCCGTAATTACTGTAGGCTTCGGCGTGGGTCGGGTCCAGTTCCAAAGCGCGGCTGAAGGCGCAGGCGGCCTGTTCGAAATTCTGCATCTCCAGATACATGTTGCCCAGATTATTGAATCGGCCCGATGTGTCCGGGCCAAGTTCAATGGAACGCAAGACAAGCGTTAACCCCGCTTCTTTGTCGCCGCGCTGATAATGCAACAGGCCGAGAAAATGAATCGTGTCCGATTGATCGGGCGCGACGTCCAATATGCGCCGATAAAGCGGTTCCGCATCGTCAAAACAGCCCTTCCGATGCAAATGCTGGGCTACATTGAATATTTCTTCCAGCGTCATTTCCGTAATGGGAATTTCGATATCCCGCTGGCTTCCTTTTCCGGTCTGCTTGCTCATGCTTAATCAGGCTGTTTTTTACGTTGGGGTAGATGATCGTGTTTGGTTTTGCGCCGCAAAGTTAAAAGCGCACCAGTCTCCACTGGAAGGACACGTTACACAGAAAAACCCTGCCGGACGACGCCGATTGATCAATGGCGTCAATCATCCCGCCCGGCAGGGGGTGTATTACCATTAGACCTTTTTATTGGCTCTGATATCAAAACCGGACGCCACAACGCCTTCAGCAGACCCGTCTGCTTTCTGCGGTGTATACTCTATCTTGTATTTGCCGAAATTGAGGCTGATATTTTCGGTCAGCCGGTCTTCTCCACCGGAACCGCCCGTCGAAACCGATGCAATGAGCACCTCGTTTATGGTCAGTTTCAAATACTCCAGCGGATTCTTACCGCCCGCTTTTCTAACATACAAAACAGCCTGTTTGATATGTTCCCCCAAACTGCACTTGTCAAAAAGAACCGGCGATGATTTATCTACATATTTGGTGATACTGAGGTCGTTTACACTCACTTTACCTGCGCCCCCGCCGCTACCCGCATGCATTGTACCCGACTGGCTCATCCCCCAGCTCCAGGCAAGAACATCGATCTCGCCTTTGTGCTTGTCATCGTGCGATTCACCCTTTACATCGTCAATTTTCAGAAACATGTCGACTGCCATATGTTACCCCCTTTATTCTCGGCTGATTCAGCCGGATTGTACGTCATCCAATTCTGCTTACTCTCACAACCGACGCCGGCATATCTATTACCAGACGCAACGACACGGTCAACACATCAGTACAAAATTGCGGTTTAAGAAAGATTCCTCGTCACATGCGCCGGATTTCCAGAGAATTTCGGCAACATCGACGCGGACTTCGATACGGCGAATACGTAACACTTTATCGATGCATTTTCATAAACCTGGCTCATTTTATTGTCAATATAATTTTAGGACATCCGCATATTCAGCCAACGGCCGCAATCATCGGCAATCCAGAATTTCCTTGACAGACAAGGCTTCTCTCCATATACTTCCGCATTGCAAAAAGCAATGATGTATCAAATAGATAGATCATGTCACCCCGTGAAAGGTTCGATGTAAATGAAAGTTCCACCTGTTATTATTGTACAACTGGTTCATATCAGCGGCCCACTTAAAGGCGACATTCAGGAATTCGCTGAAAGCGTGATTAACATCGGTCGCCATCCTTCCAATCATGTGATATTTCCTGCGGATTTCACAAGCATCTCTCGAAACCATGCCGAAATTGTCCGGGAAGGCAATCAGTTCCGCCTGATGGATCACAGCGCCAACGGTACATTTGTCAACGGCAAAAGGGTGCAGGAAGCCTTTCTTCGAGACGGCGACGTCCTGATGTTTGCCGACGGCGGTCCGAAGGTCAGTTTTCTCACACAAATAAAGGAGGGCGTAGTTCCGGCGGAGCCCATGGCGCCTGTCGCACCGCCTGAGGCGCCTCCGGTCAAACCGGCGGCAATCCCCGCCAGACACGTTGAATACCGGCAAGCCCCTGTGCGGCCGGAACCTGCCGCGCCAAAAGAAGAACGCGTTGCCCCCAGGGATGTCGCTAAACCGTCTTACGCGCCGCCTGCCTATGCGCCGCCGCAAGTTGAAAAGCCGGCGCCCGCTGAGGTTCAGAAAATGCAGGTTCCCGTGGCGATTCAATACGGCCCCGTCATTCGTTCCTATAAATCGGTTCCGGTCACCATTGGCAAACATCCGAAATGCGATTTTGTGCTGGATCATCCCGCTGTGCTCGATCAGCACATCCAGATATTCTTCAGCTCCAACCAGTACTGCATCAAAGATGTCACGGGAAAGGCGCTGGTGAGAATCAATCATCGTCCGGTGGATTTTTCCGCGAAACTTAATGCCAACGACGACATCGCCTTGAGCCCGCAGGGACCCGTGCTGCGCTACCTAGGCGAGGGGCGGTTTGCGGAAAATTCAGAACCGGACCTGGATCAGCCGGCGCCCCAGGCAAGCAAAACCGAGGACCTGAGCGCGGCTCAGGACAACGAGCCCAAAGGTTTTTTTGCCAAGCTGAAAAAAAATCTAACGAAAGATTAATCTCCTTTACCCTATCCCTCTCCCGCCAGGGAAAAGAGAATCGATCGGTTAATACGTCTTTCCCAAATCCGGGCAGGCGCCGTCAAAGCCGAAGAGGCGCGGATTGTCACAGATGACGGACGCCGAAAAAATATAAAACACGTAATCATATGTTTCCGCGGGAATGGACTTGACCGCCAGAAGCCGCCAGAAATTCCTGTCGCGAGGGTTTTCCGGCATCTGCCGGATGGCATTGATGACGCGCTCTTCACCCCAGTTATACGACGCTATAACCAAAAGCCCCGACGACTGGGCTTCCGTGTTGTTGATGAATTTCAGGTAGCGCGCCGCCGCGCGCGTGGCTTTGGCAAAGTCAAACCGGTCGTCCAGGGGATCGTACACAGGCTTTGAGTACAACGGGCCGACCTTCAGACCGTATGTATCGGCCGTCATGGAAATGAATTGCCACATGCCTTTGGCGTAGCCGAAGCGCGTCATGGGGCCTACGGCTCGTTCGTTGAACCCGCTTTCCTGCAGCGCAAGAAAGAAATACTGCGGAGGAAGATTGTTTTCATTGAGTGCGTTGACAATGGTCGGCGCATAACCGTTCGTTTTGGCCCGCTCCAATCCCTCCCGCAGACGGCTGGTCGATTTCCATTTATTGACATAGAGCATGACCTCTTTGACGAAGCCGGGAGGAATGTTGATGTCGCACTCGCCAAAAACGCGCGCCATGCGGTAAATCACTTTCTCTTCTTCCGAAAGTTTATTATACGTTCCCAGTTCCCGCACAAACGCATCATAATTTTTTTCCATCTCCTGAAGCTTCCGGCGCTTGGCCTGTGCTTCGCCTGCCTGATAGGTGTTTCCGGTGGACTGCGCCATATCTTCGATCTTGCTGATTTGCAGTTCGAGCGCTTTCATGTCGTAGAAAATATTTTGCGCCGTCTGCCGGAAGGTGTTGATCTTGTTTTTCTGATAATAAATGACGCCGGCCGCCGTCAGGAGGACCAGCAGGCTCACTCCGATTGCCACCCAGTATTTCCGGCTCTTTTTCTTGTGCGCCTTCTCAAAAGCCCGCCGGATCATGATCGTATGCTCGCCCGCCCCTTCCGTCGATTTTTCACTGAAATAATGACGGATGATCTGCGTTTCGGAATAGGGAAGCGGCTTTGCTTCAGGGGTCGTCTCGGGTATGGACTCAGGCTCAGGCTCAGGCTCGGGCGCGGGCGCGGGTTTGGTAAGTTCGATTTTCTCGACGGTAAGCGTTATCACGGGCCCGCCCTTGCCCAGTTCGACATCCACCGGGTCGGATAACGTCAGCGAACTGATGCGCTCGCCGTTTACGTAGGTTCCATTGGAGCTTCCCACATCGTGTAGTTGCCAGTCCGCGCCGTCGAAAACAACTTTTAGATGGTTTCTGCTGACACAGGCGTCTTTGAACTTCAAATCATTCTCGCCGCCCCGGCCAATGGTGAAAGTTTCCGCGAAACGCAGTTCCCGATCTTCCGTCAGTCCGTGTTTTACGCTGAGAAACAAGGCGCCTGTTTGATATTCGGAACGTTCCATAAAGAATGAGATATCCTGCAAAAAAATAATTGATAATGGCGAACCATAAACGTTTTTGTTCCTGTTTAATCGGACTCGCCGGCAGTTTTTAGATGAAAGGACAGAGGATACTCCATCGTCTCTTCAATCATCACGTCTTTTTGCGCGTCTGCATACCCCGGCCGGGCAATCCGCATATGATGTTTTCCCACGGGCACCATAACCGTCACCGGCGTAGTCCCCTTGAACGTACCATCGATATAAGCGCCGGCCCCGGGGGGATTCGATTTGATGGTAACCGGGGTAAGCGACACGGAAGGCTTCGCTTCCCGGGCCTGCGGCTGCTGCTTTTGGGCTTCCATTGTCCGTGGCTGCTTCCCGGTAGGAACAACCACGGGAGACCTTTTGTCTTCCTGCTTCTTCCGTTGAGGCTCCGCCGGTTTCATTTTTGCCTCCGGTTTTGCAACAGGCGCGACAACGACGGGAGACGGCGCAGGCATGGAAACGGGCGCGGGCTTCACGGCAGCAAGCGGGGTTGTCTGCTTCGCCTCCGGCGGCGCTTCGGGAGAAGTCGACGGCGGAATTGGCACATTTTCCTGCTGGTGCGCCGGCTTTTGAACAGATCGACCTGAATATTGAGAATAAACATAAATTCCGGCGACAAGAATCAAAACGGCCGCCGCGGCTGCCGCAACGGGAATAACATAGCTCTTCTTT
Source organism: uncultured Smithella sp. (assembly GCA_964525155.1). GTDB lineage: Bacteria > Desulfobacterota > Syntrophia > Syntrophales > Smithellaceae > UBA8904. The sequence continues at coordinate 24,929 of CAZGDK010000002.1, forward strand.
TTTTTCCCGACTGGCGGGATGTCGGAAACCTGCGGCGCGGGTCCGGCCAGGTATTGTTTCAGGGCCTGCGCCAGTTCATTGCCTGTCTGATAGCGCCGGGCGGGATCTTTGCTGAGGCATTTCATGATGATGGCGGAAAGATCGCCGGCCACGTTTTCCGCAATGGCGGCGGGCGCCGGAGGGTCCTGGTGAATAATTTCATTTAAGACGGCGGCGATATTTTTATCCGGACCTCCGAAAGGTCTTCTTCCGGTCGTCAATTCGTAAAGCACGGCCCCCAGCGAAAAGATGTCGGCGCGGCCGTCGACTAATTGGCCCTGCGCCTGCTCCGGCGACATGTAAGCGGGCATTCCCATGATTTCGTCTTGCCGGGTTTGCAGCGTATCGGTGGCGTCCTCCAGATGGGCAATGCCGAAGTCGGTTATTTTTATGTTTTTGTCGGACTGCAAAAGAATGTTGCTGGGTTTGATGTCCCGGTGCACAACACCCTTCGCATGCGCGTAATCGAGCGTCTGGGCCGCCTGGATGCCGATTTCGACAATTCTTTGCAGCGACAGAGGAATGATCCGGAGGATCTCATTGAGCGCCGAGCCTTCGACGAATTCCATCGCAATATAGACATCCGGCCCCTCCTGCCCCGCATCGTAGACCGTGACAATGTTGGGATGGGACAGCCGGCCGATGACCCGGGCTTCCTTCAGGAAGCGATTGACAAAGTCTTCACCGGTGATCCGGTCCCGGCGCAGAACCTTGAGGGCAACCTGCCGGTCAATCTGAGGATCATGGGCCCGGTAAACCAGCCCCATGGCCCCCTGCCCCAATTCCTCGATGACCTGATACCTGCCGTAATTCACACCTTCACCTGCAATGACTGAACTTGAATTCCACGCGGCGGTCTATTTCATCGGTGATGTCGTCCGCTCCCGTGCCGACAATGTTTTCGCTGAAGCCGCGACCAACGGCTTCGGAGCGGCCGGTAATCTGGGGAACATAAGACGCCATGTGCTTCCGAATCCACAGAGACCTTTGCAGCGACAAATGGTCATTATAGGCTTTGGACCCGGTCCGGCTGCTGTGGCCGATGATTTTTATCTTGCACGCGGGAAGCTCCGCTACGAGCTTTGCGATCTGTTTCATGTAAATGTTATAAAGACGAACCTTGCTTTCCAAAGGCGACAGGGAATTGGGCGCAAATGTTATCTTGCTGGAAATCTCGCTGGTTTCGGCAATGCTGGTTCGAATGAGCCGGCCGTAGACGGATTCCGCCTCCACCCACTGATGCTGCTTGACCAGGTTGGTAAACTGGCCGTTTTGCACCTCAAGCTGAAGGCCGCTTTCGGCCCTGGCCGCCTGGGAATAATAAGTCAGGGATTTTTTATATTCCTTTTCTTCGTAAAGGTCATCGCCCTTCACCGTCATGGACTTGACCGCCAGGGTGTCGTGGTATTGCTTTTCCACGGTTTCGTTGGGCTGCTTCCTCACGGATGAAGAAAGCTGTTCATAACTTTTCCCTTTCATGAAAACCGGGCTGTCTTTATAAATGTCTTTCGGCGTTGTATCAAAACGATTCACACGAACGGAGGCCGACGCCAGCACCTTGCCCGACGATTTTTCCAGCACCGTGGAATAGACCTTGTAGGCTTTGCCTTTTCCCGCGCCCTTTTCTTCCAGCGTCACCATGCCATTTAACACGTATTCCGATACTTCCAGGTTTTCCGGTTCCATCTGCCCGGTTACGTCAAAGCGCGTTTTGATTTCTTCGGCCATGATCTCGGCGATGCGGACATTGGCCTTCACCGGATACCCCGATTCCACGTCGATGAAGGGATCGATCACGATCTTCTTCAACTCCCTGCGCTGAGTCACGGGATTGATAACAACCTTGTTGATCAGGTTTCCCACGCTGGATTTTTCAAGCTGCTCACCCAGATTAGCCGCCAGCGCTTTGATCCCCTCTTCAAACCCCATGGTTTGATCAGGAACAGGGGCCGTATGCGCACAGGCCATCAAACAGGAAACGGTGATGAGCAAAACAAATATCCTGAAATATCTTATAGAATTAGACACGAATTGTTTACCATCCTCCTTCTTCCTGAAAAGATAATCATACCGAGAGCTTTATGTATTAATCGTCGCATATTTGTCTTCATATTTTGTCATTCCGGCGCAGGCCGGAATCCAGTGTTTTTAAAATCCTTTCTGAATTGTCCGGAAGCGCACACCACAGGTCAAACCCTGTAATAACCAAGAGGGTGTCTTTCAAATGTCTGCACAGCAAAACACTCGCACAACTGTCATTTCGGCTGCAAGGAGAAATCCACACCCCGCAAGCACTGAGAAAGCCTTGGCTTCCGCATCCCACCCTTCCCCGCATACCCTTTTAAGATAAAAAAAGTTCAGGAAAGATTGCCGACAGGGCGCATACCCCTCTTTCCCAAAGAGGGGTATGGGGAGATTAAAGTAATTACCCCCAATAGAAAAATCCCCCTCTATCCCCCTTTTAAAAAGGGGGAGCACAAAAATATTCCAGTAATCAAGGGATGCGGCAAATTCGCCTTGCCGAAACGAGAAAAAAGCAGATTTTTTAATCTATTGCAAGAAATGATTTACAAAGAGATTCTCTATTATTTGTAAAAATTGTTGATAAAGAAAAGAACTATGACAGCCGCTGTAAAGGTAGACGCCGAATGAACGCACAGTGCAGTTCATCAGATGTCGAGAGAAAAGTTTTGACAACCCCGGCGCACCCTTCTATCCGGAATTTCCAAAGTCAATAGTCGAGTGTGGAAATTTTCCCTCTATTTACTTAATATGGGATGGCCAAACGTATTGCATTGGATCTCTTGTTTGATTTGGTCTTCCCGCTTGTTGGTCTGCCTCTGAATAAAGAAAGTTATTTCCGACACTTATTCCAAAGTGAAGGTGATTACCTCTTGAGAATCCGGTATTGCCAAGCTCAGCAATTTGTTCTCCAGTATCAACCAGTTCATATTTTCTGACATTCGGCAGTACTCTGTTATTGTGAGCATATATTGAGCTATGACCATTATTGTGTTGAATATGTACAGACAACCCCCAACCACCTTGTGGATTTCTTGGGTCTGTACCGATATTATAGACTAGACCAGACTCAACAGCATAAATCGGCATCCCCACTCTAACATAAATAGCAGCTCCTATATCTACGCCTCCATGTATCACATATGATTTATTTAAGTCTATTCGGACACCGGGCGTTCTTCTTGTTCGCCTATCGTGATTATAAAGAGAAGTGATCCATGCCGCAGTACAATTTGGCATGGGCAATCTTACTCCATTTGCAAAATACGTTAAATATCGACTTCGTGCTTGTGATTTCTCTTTTCCCTCTAAAATTTGATTATTCCTATCCAGATCTTGATCCAATCCAGCATCATTCCCGACAGCCTTTAAACGAACATAAAATTTATATTTACCACTACATATTAACTCTTCCGGTTCTCTTAAAATTAACTCAAAATAAACCTCTCCGTTTCGACGTGTCTCCGCAGTATGTGTTGATATGCTATTATCAGGGAAAATAATATCTTTTTCCCGTAATTGAATAGTCACGCTCGTTCTTTCAGGTACATATGTATTTTCAGGATCTTTTTTAATTTTCATCAAGACCCCGACTCTATAACCGATTCTTCCCCATTTTATGGGTTTATACTCTCCTTCGTGCTTATAGGGCCATACCCATTTTATGGATTCAACCTTATATTTTTTTCTTCGTCTGTTGTAATCTTTTATAAATACGGCACCCGGTGATAACGGGTAAGCATTTTCGAAAAATTCTGTCATGATTATTCTCCGATAAATATGTATTGTCTTTACGCTTCCTTGAGGTTGGTTTTTTTAAACACCAATGTCTTAAATTCCGCGGCTTCCAGTGCTCTTTTCACGCGCTCGTGAATAATGATGGTTTTGGCGGTTTCGGCCAAACGGAAAAGGAGTTGCCCCCGGGCTTTATTCGGATCGATAACCGCTTCATTAACATACATATCAGCCCCTGGCTCATCCCCCGGATTCGGCCTTCTCGACTTACGGATTTCGACAACAGCCATCATCCCGATAATGTTTACCGCCTGATAATCAAAAAGCCGCTGGTTGACATTGTCCACCAGCACAGCCGGGTAAACATCCAAGTTGTCGGCGCCGGCGGATCGGATTGCTTTCACCATGGGTTTGGACATCAGACAGATATATTCATGGAACATCTCGGGCGGATTGCCCTGAAAGCCATCTTCGGGAATCAGTTGCACATGTATCGGATTGGGAAGTTTTGCCGTAAACGGCCGGCCCAGCGTCCAACTGCGCACACCTTCGAAGTCAAGCTCGTCTTCAATCGTATAAGAACGGCCTTCTTCGTCGCGAGGATAATCATAATCCAATACATAATACATATCGCATCCTTTGCGCTCTTTTTATCACAAAGCACAGCCGTATAACGGATCAGACGGAATCTTTCATCCGCTGCCACCGTCAAGGCTGTTTCCTGTTTACACTGGTAATGGAAGTCCCGAAATTGAAATCATTGAGGGCATTCCCCTCCGTGGATTTCCCGTTTTACCCCCAAGACCGTTGGTGACATCCCCCGCATCCATTTTGCTACCTTAAGCCTGCATAGCAGTCTTATATTCAGGCGGCTTGATACCTGCCGGGATGTTGAATATACTTATTGTGTGTTCATGAAAAAGCAGATTTTTAAATCTATTGCAAGAAATGATTTACAAAGAAAAGAACGACGGCCACCGCCGCAAAAATGAACGCCATTTTAAGCCAGATTCGCCGGGCAATGGATTTTTCACCCTTCGATTTGAAATAGTCCCACATGGCGGCCATAAAAAGAATGACGGCGACAATCATGAAGATAATGCTGACAATGGATTTGGTGATCATTCTCCTTCTGCCCTCTTATTTCTCAATGGTCAACTCGATGGTCCTGACATCAAAGAGCAATGTCTTTTTATCATACACCACGGCCGCAACGGTGGCCTTGCCTTCCTTGACAGCCTCGAATGCAAAACCGTCTTTGGTGAAACCTTTTTCCGAAAGATGCGAGGCCATGGGTTCCATGATTTCCACCGCACACTCGCCGCCCTTGGCCGGCGGTTCGAAAGCCGTTACAATATTGATGGTTTCGCCCACATGGGCCTTCATTTTCGAACTCGCAAGCGAGGTAATCTTCGGCAAATAGGTTGCGATCGGTTTGACACGATGCTCCGTTAGAACTTTATCGAGCTTCCTGGCTATCGGTAATGCCTCGCCCGGTTCACCATACACGGTAAGCTGCACGCTCACCGCGCCGTTGCAGAAGATAATACGTTCATCGGAATCGTCAAACGAACCGACGGCACTGTCTCCAATACGGTCTTTCACTTTTTTATAGGGAATTTTCATCATGGTGGTTCGGCTTGCCAGGTCTAAAAAATGCTCTCTGGCCTGCATGGCGTTTGTGTGTTGCCATATATCCAAATCATTCGATTGACGGCCCTGCAGCGCAAGGGAACGGTGTATATGTTTGGAGCGAACAGTGGTGTCTGAACCGGAAAGACTCCACGACGTATTCCAAATGAGCACGTCCTTGCCCAGGCTGTCCCAAGCAAATGCTATCCCTATAGCATCATCGGCTTTTGGTAGTTTGTCGAATCCGATTTCCCCGATAAAATCTTCTAAACGTGGGTCTTGCATAATTTTATTCTCCGCCTGGATATTTTGCGTTACCAAGAGTGTGACCATAAAAACCAACGCCCAAACTTTTGGCTGTTTGAACTGAAACACCGGCTTGCTCTTTTTGATTTTCTGATTCATTCGACACCCGTCACACCCATGTATAATAACATATCGGAATCTTTGCCGGGAGAACCTCCGACAGTTGCATAAAGGGTGGTTGCCTGATCAATGGCGGCGGTCACGTATTGCGCCGCGGTTTCCGTCCCCCTATGCGGCCCGGCGCAGGCATCCAGTATTTTTCCGCTTTTACCTCCCAGAGCGCAAAAGGCGTGATTCCCGAATCGTGTACGATAAGGGTTATCTCTCTGGCAAACTGCTTTTTCGGCATCTAAAATCTCTTTTAGTTTTTTTGCATTTTTTTGCATATCGTCATCGGCTTTTTTCAGTTCATTGTCGAGATCATTGAGGTGTTTATTCCAGTCTGCATCGGCAACGCTTTTGGGTTGCGTTGCTTTGCGTTTCAATTCGCAATCTTGTTTGCGCTTCTTCAATTGGATGATTTCATTTTTCGCATTTGCTTTTTCAACTGCCAAGCGTATTTTATTTCCCTCGAAAAACGGATTATTGCACTGCCCCCACCCCAGAAGGTTCGTATTGCTGATGAAACCATAAGGCATAAGAAAGATCCAATCTACCTTCACCCCCAGGGCGCCGCACAATGATTGCACTGCGCCGGCTTGATCGTAACAGTTGGCTGCATGAGCGGTGCTCATGGTATTGATATAACTTTGCAGTTTAAAATCTCCGCCTCCCCCGCTCACACCATAATAGGATTTACCTTTTTTAGTATCGTACATCAGGCCACATCTGCCATGACAAAATGTTACAATGCGCTCCACAATTTCCGCTTCCGTTTTCTTGCCTGTCAGGGAAGCCCGGCCCGGTCGGAGGATAAAACGCAGGGCCTCGGCCCATACACCTTTCTGGTTTTGAAAATAATTCGCCGGGGTATCGTAAACAAACGCAAGCTCCATTCGGGTTGAGCTCAACGCAAGCGTATTTTTTGTATCCGGCACTTCCAATGCCCATGTGGCATCGCCTTTGACATAGGCAATGTGGTCCGGCAGATTTTCAATGGTGACGGTCACGTCATGCTCCTTTGCATCAACCGACGCTAAAGCACCCTTAAACATCAGGTTGCCCAATGTTCCTTTCAAGGTGGCTCCACCTGACACATTTTCAGACTGCGTCACGTGCACCGTAACTTTGAAGGTTTTGGGTCCGCCCGCACCATCGCGTTTGTATGCCGCGGGCTTCTTGGACTGATTGTCCTTATCCTTGACGGTTTCCTTGTCTTTTTCTTCCCAATGGGGGGCTGTTATTGTCGCCTTGTTCAGAGCCACCTTGACGGTTGTATCCAACGCGATCCTGGTGATCTTGGCATTGATCTTCTTAACCTTCGGCTTTTCTTTTGCGGCGACATCTACATTTGCCTTTTCACCAACCTGCGTCATACGTTCCTCAACTAATAAATCATTGGTCCATTCCCTGAAGATTGATCAGGCAAGCGGTTGCCCGTCAAAATACCATGTGCCGGGTTTGAAACGGTTCGCGTTGGCTTTCACCCATAGAGTAATATCCCTGATAACGGTTTTTTGCAGGGGCACATACATATTCGCCTCGAAAGGAAAATCCACTCCGTAACGGATCGCCAGTTCCTCATTCGCAAGCTGACGGATTTTGAAAGGGCTTTTTTCGCCTTCGATGTTTTCGAGCAAACACACAGGAGAAAACGGCTTGCCGTTGCGATAGCGAATGCCTTCTTTAAAGCCCTGTCTGTTTTTTGCCCACCAGCCCCGCCAGTCGTCAGGCTTTTGGGAAAGACGGGTGATGGTCACGCCGTAAGGCTTGCCGTCGGGTCTGGTGGGGGGCTGTCCCTGCCGGAATTTTTCCAGTTCTTCCGGGAAAAGTTCATCTTCATTAATTTCATCGGGGATAAAGGCATCTTCGTAAATTTCCGCCCCGGTGATAAGGTTGAGCGCCAGGGCGGCTGATCCGGCCGCTTCAGGATGAGATAGACGATCAAGCAGGGCTTCGACGGCTGAGCTGTCACCCAGCAGCCCAAGACCCAGCAGACAATCCGCGGATGGTTTTTCCTTAAACGTTTTTTGCAACAACATCGAAGCGGCGGAAGATCCTGCGCTGATTCCAAGTAAAGTATCCGGCCAATCCTGCAACTTACCGGACTGCAAACAGAATTCTAAAGCCTCCCTGTCCCCCATGCGCAACAGGGCAAGGAGGGCATTGATGCTGACTGATTCCACTTTATGCCGAAGATATTGATCCCAAATCAGTTGCCTCGCCGACCGATCGTCGAGGCGGCCAAGAGCCCAGAAAATGACGGCGGGATTTTGAGGATTTTGTTCGGAGAGAATCTTCAAAAGCGCTTTGCTTGCGGACAAGCGGTAAAAACCGGCAAGTCTGGCCAGAATATTGAGTTGCGGCATAGCGCTTGTTTCCAGCATACCCATGAAATCTTTTTTCCATTCCGGCCGCATTTCCAGACTGAGGGCGTCACTGACAGCCTGCAAAGCTTTAACATCCTGTGGATCAAGCCTTTCAAGAATCTGCACGACCAGATCCTTGCGGCCAAGACGGCAGAATACGCAAGCAACCGCATGCCGCGCGCCGGCATCGCCTTCGCCCGCCTGCTGCCTGCAAATCTCAAGCGCCGGATCTCCGCCGTTTGCCAGGGCGTCAATATGGGCGTCGAACCGGTCTTCGAACTCACCGATCCTCAACCACGTCGTTTCAGGATTATTATAGAGCGTCAGACGCTGTTCATAGAGGAAGGAGGCTTCCTCCAGATGCTCCTGATAAAGGGCTAGCTCAAAATCCGACATAACATAATCCATTCATGGCTTCGATATTCCCGGTCCTGTATTCGACTTGAAGCCTGGTTTATACCAACGCATCATCCCATGATATTTTTACTATTGTGGAACAAAGGATCACCCAGCCGGCAGGTGTTTTTCCCTTCAAGCTTCACATCAAACGAATACATCATGAATTCGCATTCCCCTTTATTTTTCCCGCTCATGACCCCGCCTGCCGATCCGGCCTCGTCACCGGCGGACATCTGGTATTTTGCCCCCTTGGCCATCGGCATCTCGCCGTCTATTTTGACGGTCGTGGGCCCGTTGGATGTATCGGATGCTTTCCCAATATTTGGATAAGGAATGGGAACGGGGCCTCCCGGCGTCGGTGTCTTACATACATCCGGGAGAACCATACTCATGCCTCCGCTGCCCTTATGGACAATTCCTCTTGAATTTGCAAATGTCGTTTGAGCCATATTTTCCTCTCCTTTAGGCTTTCATAACCGCCACGGCCGCGCGATCGCCGAAGTCGGACGAGCAAGTGATCAGCGCAGGGCTTTGGCGATAACCTTTTTGAAAACCCAGAACAGCCAGAATTGTAAATATTATTCCGCTTGCCGCTCCCGTATCGCCCAGACAATCCGCGGGATGGTGCATTGCATGCGCCGGGGCAAAGGCCTCACGGCTGCGAAGAAAGGCAACGCCCCACTCTTTACTCCATATGTTTTCACCATTCATGGCTGAATAGACCTCATGCACGGGCGCCGGTATTTTTCCGTTTGAAACCAGATTCTTGAAAACATCGGCCAGCCCGTCACCCCGGTAAGGCTGATCACTGTACATGTGACCTTCTTCAAAACCGGTTGAAACCGGGGATAGCGTCGCCAAAGGCGCAAAATCCTTTTGCGATGATTTTGCCAGCAGTAAAAAGGCCGCTCCTTCTCCGGGAATGAAACCGTCCATAACGGCAGGCCCCAGAATACGATCTTCCATATCCAACACACCCATCAAATAGATATCCAGATAGGTGTCGACACCGCCCACCAGAACATATTTCTTTTCCCCCGATGCAAGGCACAGCATACCTTCTTTTAGGGCCATGAGCCCCGCAGCCCGGCCGTTTGGGAAAAGTTTGCTTTCCGCAACATTGAAAGCGACTTCCGACTGGATGCCGAGGTGACGGAAAAATTTTTCTTCCACAGGTTTCGGGCGATTCGCCAACGGCTCGGGCGCCCCTAAATATATAGGAATGTCTTTGGCATCCGGTATTTTCTTCACGGCTTCCCTGAGGGCGCAAGACGCCAATCTCAACATGCGCATCTGCCTTGAAGTAAGATCCTCTTCCCGGTCCAGCGCCGGCGTCAGAGGCGGCAGCGCGTCCTCCGGAAGAACGGCCATTGTAAAAGGTTCAAACTGCTTGTCATAGATCGATGACGCCGCAAAACGTGTCATGCCTGCTCGAACAGAGGCTGCGATCTGCCGCGCATTAAGCCCCACAGAGGTGATCATCCCCACATCCAGAATCAATGCGCCTTCGGCCGCCATCAGGCCCCCTGTTCTTTCAGGGTGAGTGTTTTCAATTCCACGTCTACCCGGCTTACCTTGAGCGTTTTTTTATCACAGGGGACGGCGGCGCGGTACATCATGCACAGCTTTTCATCTGTCGGTTCCAGCAAAACGGTTTCCAGATTTGCCGTGGGCGTATGCTCTTCATCGCCGATAAAAACGCTAATTTTCAGATCACAAACCGGTAAAACGAAATTCTGCTTACCCTTTGGCGACATGTTGACCATGCCGACCGGCTCGCCGCCTTTAAGATATTGGTTAAAAATCAAATCCGGATGGGCTGCATGGAAAAAACGCGGATCGAAGTCCTTCGGTAAATAAGGCGCGCGGTTTTTTTGCCAGGATTCATCATACGTACCTGCGTATGATATTCTGGGCGCCCACGAAGGGGCAATACAGCCGAAACCGACGGGTCTGGGTTGATCCTTCGGCGATTTGATCGGATTGCGAGCGTCTTCGATATTCGCCACCCCCGCCTCATCGAGTTCATGACGGCCGCGTTTGCCTATATATCCTTTACCAACAGGATTTCTTGTTTCGGCCAGTATCTTGCCTTCTTCTTGATCGATGACGTGCATCCCGCCAAAAGCGCGCTCATATACCAACGGCAAGCGCAGGAAGGGTTTGGGGCTGCCAGGCGATGCGCCAAATATGCCTTTTTTCCAATTCCGGTCTCCGTATGCTTTCAGGATATTGCGTCTGCCTGCAACATTCAGTTCCACCGTCATTTCCGAAACCGGCCGGTTTTGAGGGGCGCAGGCCTCGGCAATCACCACAACATCCGTGCCGGGTTTTGATGGATGCGCCTCGGATGCATATTTCAAACTCGATGCACCGGGTTCCCCCCAGTATTCATCCATCATCACTATGGGCATCTGTTTTTCCGCGACATGAACGTGTGGATCAAGCCCGAATGTCGCCTTCACCAGTACATAAAGGGTATCGATGCCCTGCGGATCGGGAAGCAGGAACATCTGTGTTGGAAACGGCGTTTTGTTGAGTAACTGAAGCATCGCTCAATCCTTTTTTTAACTAATTACGCTGTATTGAGCCGCCTTTGATTTTAAGATAATCTCAAGTTCATAAAATCAACTGCCCGGCGAAATACCATGACCCGGGCTGGAAACGGTTGGCGTTGGATGACACCCACCGGGTGATCTCCTGAAGAATCCGCTTTTGCTGCGTCACATACATATCGGCGGCAAAAGGAAAATCCGCGCCGTAGCGGACCACCAGCTCCTCATAGGCAAGCTGGCGGATCTTGAACGGGCTTTTTTCATTTTTAATATTATCCACAAGACAGGCCGGGGAAAAGGGTTGGCCGTTGCGATAGCGGATGCCGTCCTTGAAACGCGACCCGTTGGTTGCCCACCAACCCCGCCAATCCTCGGGCTTTTGGGAAAGCCTTGCGACGTTCACACCGTATGGTGTGCCGTCGGGCTTTGAGGGCGGCTGCCCCTGACGGAACTTTTCCAGTTCCTCCGGAAACAATTCATCCTCAGTAATTTCGTCCGGGATAAAGGCATCTTCGTAAATGTCCGCCCCGGTGATGAGGTTGAGCGCCAGAGCGGCTGATTCAGCTGACGTCGGATCGGCCAGACCGGCAACCAGAGATTCGACGGCGGGTACATCGCCTGAAAACCCCAGGCCAAGCAGGCATTCCGCACCCGGCTTTTCCCGGGTTGATTTCTTCAGCAGCACCGAAACAGCCGAGCGGCCTGAACTGATTCCGATGAAAGTATTCGGCCAATCCTGTGATGAAGCGTATTGCAGACAGTGCGGCAAGGCCTGTGTTTCGCCCAGGATAAGCAAGGTTTGCGCGGCCTGCGCGCGGATCAATTCATCATCAATGGCAAGGTATTTATCCAGCAACACCGGCTGGGCGTCCCGGAAACGCAAACGTCCCAGGGCGGAGATAATCTCGCATGTTTCCTGAGAATCCTTCCCAGGGAGAATCTTCATCAATTCCGGCCCTGCGGCGGGGGACAGACGCCGGTATCCGGCTGTTCTTGCCAAAAGGACAGTGGCATTGGGGCGTTTGTCAATGACGTTTTGGACAAACTCGTCGCCCCAGAAATCCGGCAGCTCATATCGGAGAGCATCGCTTACAGCCTGCAGACGCGCTTCAATCTGCGGATCAAGTCCTTCGATCACCTCCCAAACCAGGTCCTTGCGGCCCTGCCTGCAAAAGACACAGACGGCCGCAAACAGCGCTCCCGCATCGCCTTCCACACCCTGATGGGCGCAAATTTCATATGCTTCGTCACCGCCTGTTACCAGGGCATCCAGGTGAGCCTGCAGGCGTTCCTCGAATTCACCGATCCGACTCCATTCCATCCGGACGTCCGCCAGCAGCGTTAAGCGCTGCTGGTAAAGGAAGGAGGCTTCCTCCAGATGTTCAAGATAAAGTTCGCGGACAAATTCTTCTTCTGATACAGGGAGCATGGATTATATTATCCCGACGTCTTGTTTGTTTTCTTCTCACACTGATATGCATGACCCGTTTATTTTAATGTCACCGTTTCAATATTGGACAGGTGCCCGCCGATCGAAAAAAGGATATTAAATCGTTTATCCGCCATGTGTTGGATCAATGAGGAAAAATCAATATTGAATGTTCCGCTGATCGCCCCGTTTTGATAAAGAAGATCATCCTCAAACATGATCATCCCCTTGAACGGATTGACGGACATAAAATAAACAGGCGTCGTGACGACCATGACAACAGCCGCATGCAAATGATCGCCTCTCTTATACTCTTCGCCTTCCCTGACGCTAAACATGCCGGAAATCAGGATGCGACCGGCTTCGTCTTCCCGGACTTTAAAGCCAATTCCATATTGTTCAAGTAAAATGTCATCTGTTTGCATGTTGTCTCAATATGCGCTTTCTTTATTTGCTTATTTCAAATTCCAGAATATTGGACTTAAAGTTCGAAATGGTCGCATAGACAATATAAGTACCTTGTTTTTTAGGCATCTTCACAACATCCGCCACGTCAAGATTCACATAACCTCCAAGGATATGATCAGGCAGATCCTCTCTTTTCACGGGCGGCCGAGGAGCGTCAGGCGGCGGCTCAGGATGGTCCATATTCGCAACTTTTCCGGAATAGGGAATATTGTTTTTTTTATCAACAACCGTAAAAACAATCGCATTTTCGATGTCCTCGAAAACCCCCATATCTCTTCTCAACGAAAAGGCAAAACTGCATGCCAGCGGGACCTTCGTGTTGCCCGAAAGCGATATTTTCTTCGGCGCATTAATCAGCACTCCTTCAAACGTTGGAATAATGATAATGGGGGAACATGAATTTGAAGAATAACTTTGATCGATTTCATCAAAATTGCATTTCTCCGGAATCTTATAATCAGCCATTTTTTCACCTTTTCCCTCGGAATTAAAGTTACAGCAGGATAAACAACAGATGGCAATAATCAAATAATACGCGATCGTTTTAATTGTTTATTCCTCCCGGTTAAAAGAATCTGTTTTTCAGACCCGGCAATGACTGTCCCTGCAGATCAAGCTTCGTGACCACCTTGCCGCAATCGGCGCAAAAGTCGGGGGGAGACGACGCCGTAGAACTGGACGTGGCGCCAAACATGACACACCCTGGTGTTCCGGTCCAAACGTTTGTCGCCGCGTTGTAGGTCGCCCCCTTCTCGCAGTGCGGTCCCTGATGTCCCTTGTTGTTGGCCAGGGAACCGTTATAGTATTGACCGTAGATCTTGGGCGGCGCATTGGGTGATTTCTTGTCTATCCAGGCATAAAATCCCGCACCCGGAGGCGGAGAATCCCCACAGGCCACCATGCCCAGTTTATGGCCCATCTCATGATTGATGATGTATAGCAATTTCGCAGACGGTGTATCACTGGGATTCCACCAGGCCCGGGTGGCCACAAAAATTACATTTTTATCGGTCTTGCTGTATCCTCCGGAAAAACCTTTCACGACACGAACCTTCAGTTTAACGAATACTTTTTCCGTCTTAAACCAGTTCCCCACGTCGCTTTTTTTCACCACGATCTTTAATTTACTGAAGCCGTATTTTCTACCGCCATGCTGCTTGAGAAAAACACTGTCGTCGATGGCAACCTGCGAATGGTCCAATGACAGCTCTTTGCCCGTTGACGTCACGATAGATACCTTGCGCAGCCAGTAATTTACGGTATCTTTTGCCGTGGCCAGATCTTTCCACAGATAAGCATCGTTGCCAAACGCGTCTTTTAACTGCACCTCAAAGACGGTTTCCGAATCGCCAAATAACGCATCCCAGTAAGACGGCACCGATTTCAGCTGAGAGACAACATCTATTTCCTTATAGGTGGCAATATTCTTCACAAAAAAAACAACGGCGGCGTTGGGCTGAAATTTACCGATTTTATAATATTTCTTAGCTTCATTGATGATTGTGCTCTCATTGGCGGCGCCTGCCGCCTTGTCGGAATCGAAAAGTGTTTCTCTTAATGTAAGTTGATTTTTACCGTCGGCCGGCGCCTCTTCCAACATGTCAATAAAATATTTTTTAAAAGCATTTTGAAAGTCCGCCAGAGGGGCGATGGGCACGCCTTTCATCGATATGATCTGATAATAGATGCGCCGCCATGTTTCAACGGTTTTTCGCGACTCGACAATCGTTTTCCCGTATTTTGCCTCCAGCTTGTATTGACAGCCTCCGGCTGCGGGAAAATAAACCTTTGCCGACAATTTGTTCTTTGTGCCGGTGGATACGGATGACCCCACTTTCCGCAATTTAAAATTGGCATTTCTGTTTTTTTCAGCCGTTTGATAGTTGCCGCTGTTGCCTTTTGTGGGCGTTACTCTGACCTTAAACAATGCCGGATTGGCTTTTTTAAAGGAACACTCAAAAAGCCTGTACTCGACCTGATTGATCTTATCGACGTCCTTCGTGCCGACGTAATTCGTCGTTGCTCCGGCGCTGTCTTTATCGTCTCTCCTCAAATTAACCCATTGCTTAATGACTGCCATAGACACTCCGCTCCTTTGCCGGGAAATCAAAGATCATTATCCATCCCGGCACGAACATGCCGACTCTTCCTTGCTTCATCCGTTCAGTCCGTGAATTCGATATCAACAATATCGTTATCGTCATCATCGCCGCCGCTTGGGGGCATCACGATCAGAGGCGGCTGGATAACGGGAAACGGCGGGGTGTTTTTATCGTTTTGCAACACCAGATCCATGGCCCTGGGCACATTCTTGCCTTCAATCTTGACGTCGAATGCATAATTTACAAACTCCGCCTTCCCTTTGGTTTTGCTTGAGGCGACGCCCCCTGCACTACCCGCTTCATCGCCCGAACTCGTGCTGAAATTGGAATCTTTAAGGCAGACGGGATTCCCGTCGCATTTCACCGTCGAACTTCCCTTGGCGGTATCCTTGGACTGGGCAATGTTGGGATAGGGAATAGGAACAGGAGGCGCGGGAGGCGCGGGAGTCTTGCACACGTCCGGAAACGCCATCGCCATTCCGTTGCTGTCCTTATGAATAACCGTCATGTTGTTGACACCGACTGTAACCGACATATCTTAACCACTCCCTTTTTAGTTCTCCATCCGGCTGATGCACAGCGCAGCCCGAAGGCCGTTATCGGACGACGTCCACAACAGGGCTTGATCGGCAATGTAATATCCTCTTTGAAAGGCATGCACGGCACAGGCCGCAAGCATTCCCCCCGTGGCCGCACCCACGTCGCCCACGCAATCCGCCGGATGGTTTACCCGTTTAACATCATGGAAAATCTTCCGCAATCTGGTCTGTGTTATCCCCCATTCAAACCCTCTGTAATTTTCTCCATTCAGATCACAGACCACCCACTGGATCTCAGGAGCTTCGCCCAGCGGTTTTAGCGCATTTTCGATTGCCTCGGCCAGTCCCTTGCCGGTGCTGTTTACATCGGTCCCTATCGGTTGGGGCTCTTTCCCGAAGCCGCAATGCGTAACAGTCGCCCAAACGGGATGCTTGCGCCGCGCGGCTTCCCGGGCCGTCTCCAAAAGGAGCATCACGGCGGCTTCGCCGGGAATGAATCCGTCAACGGCCTTGCCGCTTTTAATTCTCCAGGATTGATCCAAAATATTCAGACGTTCTTCCAATACATAGGAATCGGCTCCCCCGACAATACAGAACGGGACTTCACCGGCGCGCAGGATGGCCATGGCGTCTTCAATCAGACAGAAAACGCCGGTATGTCCCGACTGATCGACTTTATGAACCTTAAAGGATTTCAGGCCCGTGCGCCGGCAAAGATCGTCAATGAACATCTTATCGAGCAACCAGGGCTTGACCGCTGCATCGGGATACGGCAAAGACAGTAGAAAACCTCCCGCTTCGATATCCTTCCTTTTCAGCTTTGCCTCTGAAAATAACGTCTTCATGGGTGGCACGATGAGCTGAAATAATCTTTCCGGACCGTCGATAGAAGGATCAATAACCGGCACAGACGACGCGTTGAGCGGTTCCGTTGCATCCCATTCCGGGTCTTCCCCTTCACATTCATAAAAGGCGTGCTCGGCAAAGCGCGATACGCCCGCGCGAATCGATGCGCACGTCTGTCCCATATTGAGTCCTACCGGTGAAAGCACGGCACATCCGGAAATAACAATTGCTTCTTGATCTGTCTTCATCTTTCAAAATCTCGATGTGATATCTATCTTCTTTATTCTCATCACGTTTCGGCCACACGGCACGGCCGCGCGCCATGTCATGCAAAATCTTTCGTCCGTGGGTTCCAGCAAAATCGTCTCCAGATTTACTCTGGGCGTCTGCTTTTGTTCGCCGATGGTGACCGCAATGTTCAGATCACACACTGGAATGTTGAATTGCTGTTTGCCCCTGGGCGACATATTGATCGCACTGACCGGTTCTCCCCCCTGGAGGTATTTATTAAAGATCAGATTGGGATGAGCCGCATGGAAAAAGCGCGGATCAAAATCCTTCGGCAAATACGGCGCGCGGCTTTTTTGCCAGGCTTCATCATACGTGCCGGCATAGGACACTCTTGGCTGCCACGACGGGGCAATGTATCCGAATCCGACAGGTTGCACGGCATCCCCTGGTGCGTTGATCCGGTTTCGGTCGTTTTCGATATTCGGCACGCCCGCTTTTTCAAGTTCCTGCGTATGTCGCTTATCCAGAAATCCTTTTCCCACAGGATTTCTCGGTTCAGACAGGATAGTCCCCCCATCCTTATCGATCACATGCATACCGCCAAACGACCGCTCATAAACCAACGGCATGCGCAAGAAGGGTTGGGGACTGCTTGGCGATGCGCCAAATATGCCTTTTTCCCAATAACGGTCGCCATACACTTTCAAAATATTGGATCTGCCGGCAACATTCAGTTCCACCGTCATTTCCGAAACCGGCCGGTTTTGCAGGGCGCAAGCCTCGGCATTCACCACAACATCCGTACCGGGCTTTGACGGATGCGCCTCTGTTGCATATTTTAAACTCGACGCGCCCGGTTCCCCCCAGTATTCATCCGCCATGACAATGGGTTTTTGTTTTTCCGCAATATGAATATCCGGATCAAGCCCGAAAGTCGCCTTAACAACCACATACAGATTATCGATTCCCTGCGGATCGGGGAACAGGAATATCTGTGCTTGAAAAGGCGTTTTATTTTTCAACTGGAGCATGGCTCAATCCTTGTTTTTTCATCGGGCTAATTAAGTTGTATTGAGCCGCCTTTGATTTTGTTGGGTCCCGACGAGCGGCTGAGAACGTACTCACCGCGAATAAGAACCTTGCCGGCCTTCGTCAGGGTAATACTGGCTTTGCCGCATCGCAAAACAACTTCTTCTTCAGCATCGAAAACAATCCGTTTTCCGTCAATGATCGCATCTTTGGGCGCAGGAGCTTCGACATCATCTGCGACGGGCGGCTCTTGGGTGAGTTCGTCAATCAGCGAATACATGGCATCCACAATAATCGGACGCCGCGGATCATTATTTTCAAAAGCAAGCAGCACCTCCCGGCCGGATGGATTGCCTTTGCCGAGTATATCTCTTTTCACAGACGCGGTTATCCGGGCGACAACCGGCCCCGACGGGTTTTCGGCAAAATTCACGAGAATTTGTCCGCTGCCGTCAACCTCCACAATCTTGCCGACCTTCACGCCCGGTGCAGAGGAAATCCTCTTGTCCAGGGTATTCGTTGCGAGTAAGGTTTTTTTCACACCTTGTTCTCCTGCGCCATATCTTTAGAACTTATCTCATGAGTTCGTCACTTGAACGCCGCCGGACGCTAAACGCCGTAAATTAATTCTGCGCAATCTTCTGGCCTTTAATGACAACATCACCGCTGCCCTTGATATTGATCTTCTTGCCTTCAATGGTAATGTCGCCGTTCTTTTTCATGGTGATCGAGGCGCTGCCGACTTTTATTTTTAACTCATCCGTCAGTTCAATGACGCCCTTCTTGCTGCCGTTGAGACTGAAATCGTCGCCGGCCGTCAAGACCATCTTCTTATCCGCGTTAACATTGACATTTTTACCGGCGCTCGCCGCAATATTACCGCCGGCATCCAACGATTTGTCTTTCGCGACATTCTCGCTGCTGTTCCCCCCAACGTTCACGGATTTGGCCGCGCCAATTTCTTCGGCCTTCGCCGCGCCGATCGTTTCATTCATGCCGGCGCCGACACTGACCTGATAACCTGCGCCGATGGTCAATTCCTTGGCGGCGCCCACCGTCTCGGCCTTGTTGATCGCAATGGTCTCCGTCTTGTTCGAACCGATGGTGATGGTTTCATTGTTTCCAACCGATTCCGTCCGATTGGTCCCGATAGAAATCGTCTGATTGTTGCCGACGGAAAGCTGGTCATCAACACCGATGGTCTGCCCCTTGTTGTTTTTGATCAGGATATTCCAGTCCTTCTCGCCCTGGAGATAGATTTCTTCCTGCCCCTTTTTGTCTTCAAAGCGCAGTTCGTTGAACCCGCCGCCGCCCGGAGAGGAATTGGTCTTGATGGTGCTTTTAGTCTTATCATCGGGCAGTGGATAGGGTGGATTATTGGTGCCGTGGTAAACGCGGCCGGTGATGATGGGCCGGTCGGGATCGCCTTCCAGGAAATCGACGATCACTTCATGGCCAATACGCGGAATAAACATGGAACCCCAGCCGGCGCCTGCAAAAATCTGGCTGACACGCACCCAACAAGAACTTTTATCATCTTTGCTGCCTTCACGGTCCCAGTGGAACTGGACTTTCACCCGGCCGTATTTGTCCGGATAAATCTCTTCACCGGAGGGACCGACCACAATGGCCGTCTGCACGCCCTGCACGAACGGCTTGGGTGTATACCGCGCGGGCTTGTAAGGAACATCGGACGGCATGCAGGTAAATTCATTTTTATATGTTGCCGCGGCATCGGACTCCCCGATTGAGAGGGTCTGACTGCCGATATGCCTGATCCCTGTCAGGACATATTCCTTCCTGTTCAGATCACTGCGGTAAAAATCCTCCAGTTTGAACTTGTAGCCGCTTGTAAACGCGCGGCAGTTGGATACGCCGCGCAACGTGGTGATTTGGGCTTCTTCTTCCTGCATCCGGATCTTCGTGAGCCGGTCGCCTTCGGATTTTTTCCCATACAGACCGGGATAATCGTAGTATTCCCGCTCTCCGGGACCCAGCTTCTGATTGCTGGGTTCTTCCGACTTTAAACTGGTATTGGGCATTTCAAAGTTAAAATCGTTGAGGGTATATTTGCCTGCCCGAATTTCCTGCTTGACCCCAAGACTGTCAATCATGTCCTCTTCATAGGTGCCTCCCTCGTGAGGTCTGCACCGGGCCACCTCCAGTTCGGGGCAGGCTTTATGTTCGCCGGCGTCATCGGCCAGAATCAGCGTGTGCTTTCCGTCTTCGTGCTGAAAGAAATAATAAATGCCTTCTTCTTCAAGCAGCCGCGATACAAAATTAAAGTCCGTCTCGCGATACTGCACGCAATATTCCCGGGGCGAGTAGGAGCCTTTAAGGTTCAGTTTATAGTCCGTAAGACCGTTATCGCCCAAGATTTTCTCCACGATATCCGGAACGCTCTTGTTCTGGAAGATACGGGAGTCGGCCGTCCTGGTCAAAAGCCATAGATAGGGAACGACGGTTGCGGTGTACAGTGACATGAGATTTTCCGACCGGGACGATTCCGATGCGCTCAACTGATAAAACTCGGACACAATACCGTTTAGATATCTAAACTTTCCGTCCTGAAGATCAACCGCCAGCGTAACTTTTTTGCCGATGATGTTTTTAAATGAGATATTCGGATTTCCCGAAAGAAGATTCAGTTTAAATGAAAAAAGCCGCGACAGTCCTTCTTCGCCTTCCATGTCTTTTACAAGAAGAACATCTTTGCCCAAAGGTGTGTCCAAACGGAATAACCGCTCATCCTGAATCAAACCCATAAAATCACCCTATCCTTCATTGATGCCAAATTTACGAAACGATTCAACCCCATCTTCCCCCCAGACGGCAGGGAGGGTCCGCCAGTGACTGAAAAAGCGCCAGTCTTATTGCATCGCCATTTTTGTATGATATTAGAAGCAATAATCCTTTATCAAGTATTATTTGCGCCGCTTTTTCCGTCAGCACAACTTCCGCCAGGGGTGCGGCCACCGATTCCCCCTGATCCTTATAAACGTGCAGGGGAAGGCCTTTAATATCCATCACCTGTCCGACCTGAAAGGTCCATCCGTCAGCAATAAAGGAACGGCCCAGCAGACAAACGCAGGCAAGCGACGGATTTCCCCATAAATAATCCTCATGCACGGGCCGCCCCGGCATTTCTTCAAACGGGAAACTCTCCAGCGGCTCCGTCTTTTCTCCGTAGGGCAGACGAAGCAGAAAACGCGGCAGCGCAAGCCCCAGATATCTTGCTTCCGGAAGCGCTCTTAGAGCATCCCAGGCCTGCCTTCCATCAGTTTCCCGCCATTCGTCCGGATCAGGAGTCTGAGCCAGGGATTTGCATCCCAGGATCATGTCGTCTGCCGACGACACAAAGGGCGCGCCCGCCGCCATCGCAATTTTCGCCATGCGGCCCAGGAGTTGAACATCGTCCGCCTCATCGCTGAACCGATACAAACCGGCAACAACGGCCCACGGGTCGCGGCCAAGGGTCTTTCCGGCCTCGCCCGACAGAATTTTATAAATGTCCGTTTTCGAAAGGTCTTCGGACGACATTAAATCGGCGGCCAGTTCCTCTTTTGAGACATCCAGCAGATAGATCTTGAGATTTTCGTCCGTGTCCAGCCTTCTCACCAGAAAGTAAAGGCCCCGCCACAGAGACTCCAGCGCCTGAAAATCCGGATGGTGCAGAATTCTGCGCATCATTTCACCTGCGACTTCATTCACCGAGGCCGTCAACTCGGCCTGCCGGGGGTGGGTTTTGGCAATAAGATGCGGTTCGGTAATATCCTTCAAAAAGCGCTGCATTCCGGGATCCGTTTGAAAAGGATGGGCCTTGGCCTTTCCATCTTGCACATCATCCATAATTTGATCCAGAAGGCTTCCCGATGTCTGCGGAACCTGAGCAGGCCTAACAGGTTGCGTCCCCGCGGAAGGCGGCGCATCCGGACCTGCCAGGGCGGCGACAATGTTGGGGTCTTTTAAGCCTTTCTTCAGGTCTTTGACGGAATCGAAAATGTCGAGCCTTTCATAAAGGCGGTCGGGATGAAAATCATCCATTTCCGCAAACGTCAGACGAGCGGGCGCGGCGTCTTCGCCCAGGACAGGCAAAGAAAGTTCAACATTGAGTTTGGCCAGAACATCGTCGATGTTGTCCCGGTCAACCGGAAGCGGCTTGTGCACGGCTATTCGTGCATCCGCAACACCCCGATGGGCGCGTCTAGAAAAATCACCCAGGACAATGATCCGGAAAGGCGTTTCCTCCTCGGGAACGCTTCGGCCTTCTTTCATTGAAGAAACCAGATGGGCATCTATTTTTCCAAACGTGATCGGTTCGGACATGATTCGCTCCTGTGGGTTTTAATGCACGTCGAATGCAAATCCGTCGCCGCTTAACGCCACCTTGATTTCCGACAACTGCTCGCCCGCGGCCATGCGGGAAAGCAGTTCTTTCGACATCTCCGGCAAAAGCGTGTTGGTCAGAATATGATCGATGTTTCTGGCGCCGCTTTCCACTTCGGTGCAGCGTTTGGCAATCGCCTCGACCACCTCATCGTCGTAACGGAAAGTCACATTGCGGTTTTCCAGCATGCGTTTGGCGATTTTGTTCAGTTTCAATTTGACAATCAATCGCAGATTCTTATCCAGAATCGGGAAATAGGGGATCACTTTCAAACGGCCGATAAACGCCGGCTTGAAGTGTTTGACCAGCTCGGGCCGGATCATATCGGCAAGTCCCTGCGGCGACGGCATGGTTTCTTCATCGGCGCAGACTTTCATGATCGTATCCGTCCCCATGTTGGAGGTCAGGATGATGAGCGTATTTTTGAAGTCGATCTTGCGGCCTTCGCCGTCTTCGAGCATGCCTTTGTCGAAGACCTGATAGAAAAGTTCAATCACGTCGGGATGGGCTTTTTCCACTTCATCGAGCAGCACCACGCTGTAAGGCCGCTTGCGGACGGCTTCCGTGAGGACGCCGCCTTCGCCGTAGCCGACATAGCCGGGAGGAGAGCCTTTGAGACTCGACACCGTGTGCGCTTCCTGATATTCGGACATGTTGATGGTGATGAGATTTTCCTCGCCGCCGTAGAGCAGTTCGGAAAGCGCAAGCGCCGTCTCCGTTTTGCCGACACCGCTCGGGCCTACAAACATGAAGACGGCTTTGGGCTTGGACGGATCTTCAATGCCGGCATGAGAGGTCTGGATCATCTGGGCGAGGGCTGCAAGCGCGTGGTCCTGACCAATAATCCGCTGCCCGATATGCTCTTCAAGTTTTAAAACGGTGGCAATCTCATCGGCCAGCATGCGCCCGGTCGGAATGCCCGTCCAGCCGGAAATGACCTCGGAAATCGTCTGCGAATCCACATCAATCTGCACCATGGGCGTATCGCCCTGCGCTTCCTTGAGTTCCTTCTCCAGTTTTTCAAGCGTTGCCTTGTGTTGAGCCAAGTCCGGGTCGGACGGATTTTTCGCATGAATCTCCAGCATCTTCTGCCGGGTTTCAATAATTTGATTGGCTGCGGTCAGTTCGGCCTGCCATTTCTTGTTCAGACCTTCCATCCGCGTTTTGATGTCTTCCTTTTCTTTTCCCAGAGCCGCAATGCGCTCGGCGCGGTCCGTGCCCATCAGGGCCTCTTTCTCCAGAAGCCGGATTTCCCGTTCAATATCACCGATCCGGCGCTGGGCTTCTTCGATGGCCGAAGGGATGGTGGTAAGGCCGATCGCCACCCGCGCGCAGGCGGTGTCGAGCACGCTCACCGATTTGTCCGGCAGCTGACGCCCCGGAATGTAGCGGTGCGAAAGCTTGACCGAATCTTTCAGCGCTTCATCGGTAATCATGATTTTGTGATGCTTTTCCAGAAACGGCGAGATCGCCCGCATCATGAAAATGGCCTTTTCCTCGTCGGGCTCTTCCACCTTGACGACCTGAAACCGGCGGGCCAGCGCCGCGTCTTTTTCGAAATATTTTTTGTATTCCGCCCAGGTGGTCGCGGCAATGGTCCGAAGCTCACCGCGCGCGAGCGCGGGTTTGAGCATGTTGGCCGCATCCCCGGTTCCTGCCGAACCGCCCGCGCCGATCAGCGTGTGCGCCTCGTCGATAAAAAGAATAATCGGTTTGGGGGAGGCCTTGACTTCGTCGATGACCGATTTCAGACGATTTTCAAATTCGCCTTTAATGCCCGCGCCGGCCTGCAAAAGACTCAAATCGAGCGTGCGCAAATCGACGTCCCGCAAGGGCGGCGGGACATCATTCTGGGCGATTTTGAGCGCAAACCCTTCCACCACGGCGGTTTTGCCGACGCCCGCTTCGCCGGTGAGAATGGGATTGTTCTGCCTGCGGCGGATGAGAATGTCAATCATCTGCCGGATTTCAAAATCGCGCCCCAAAACGGGGTCAATCTCGCCCTTGCGCGCCCGGTCCGTCAGATTGATCGTAAACTGGTCGAGAGCCTTGGCGCCTTTGGCGGGAATTCCCGAAGGCGATATGGCGCCCGTTCCCACCGCTGCCGCCGCTTCGCTGTCTTCATGCGAGCCGGACACAATGTCGATCAAATGCTGATTGAATTGTTCGACGGAGATTTTTTTGAATTCGGCGGAATCTGCAAGCAGCATCCGCGACATTTCTTCGGAATTCAACAAAGCCTGCATCAGATGGCCGGAGCGAATCAACGAGGCCTGCTGATCGATTGAGGCGACAAGCCACGCGTCCTGAATCATCGCGGGAATGTTCGGCGACAGGGCGGGATTGCGGGCGTTGCCTCTCTTGAAGCCGTCCAGCGCCCGGGTCAGGTCGCCAGCCAGGCGGGTTTCATTGATCTCGAAATGCCGGAAGATTTTTTGAAGATCCGTATCCGGCATCTCCAGCAGTTTGATCAGAAAATGTTCGACATCGACTTCGTAATGCGTCTGTGAAAGACACAGTCCCGCCGCCGATTCCAGCGCCTTGCGGCAGGTTTCATTGAGTTTGGCAACCAGGGATTTGATGTTGGGTCTTGCCATAGCGGTTTACTCCTTTTTTCCGACGTTATTAGGTGTTTATAAACGGTTCAATTCAGACGGCCCCGGCGACCGGCTCCTGAAACGTAATGTGCCGGTCTACATCATGCTCGACATTCGGCCCGCTGATCCAGGTGGTCCAGCCCAAACGCGGCGGCACCGAGGCCCCCTGCCCCAAAACGCATTTGGGAACTTCTTCTTTTTTCAAAATCAGGCGCGTTTCAAATTCATATTCGACGCCCGATGCATAGCGGATGAGCGAATAAAGCGGTTTCATCGCATCCGGGCCGGTCAGAAAACGGGCAAATTTCCGGTAGCCCATCGGGCCGATATTCACACGGAACTTGGTCTGACTCTCATAGATATAGCTTCCGCACATGGCCGATTCACCCAGCCGTCCGTTTAAGCCGCCCAGGCGGGTCTGCTCCTCGGCGCCCAAAGGAACCAGCCGTTCAATAAATTGATCCACACGCGCCGCTTCGCCGGTGAAGCAGGTGACGGTCGACTCAATGGCGGAAACGGAAGGAACCGTGCGTGACAAAAATCCACTGCAAAAGTGGACGAGCGAGTTGTCCGGCAGACCCATTTTTTCTATAAGCCCAGGCGTTCCCAAACCGGTTAAACTTGTCAGGCACGACGATGCCGCATCGCGTCCGCCAAAACGATAGACCAGCGCCATTTTGTATTTTTTCCACGCCAGGTAGAAAAGCGAGATCAGGCGGTGATGAAACATGTTCAGGAAAGCGGCAAGGCTGCCGTCTTTGTTTTGAAGCCTTTCGCAAACCAGTTCGCTAAACGCGTAGGGCAGAACCCCGGAAGGTCCGACAAGCCCCATAAACGCCACTTCCATGGCGACGGGCTTTCGGGGATCGGTCTGCTCCAACCTGGAAATATCGCTTGGCGCAAATTGCAGGCCCGGCTTGGCGGTAAACCTCACAAATTCCTCGGACGGAATCAGCGTGCCGCCCAGCGGTTTTCTGTTCGGATAAAAACGCTCCAGCAGGCTCACCGCCCGAAAAAACGGAAATCGGTAAGGTTCTCTGAAAAGACTTTGTCTCAGAGTAGTATTCTGTTGCCGCTTCTTGGGGGCCATTCTTTTAATATCCTCTGACTTTGCGATGTCTTCACCGCCATCTGCGCAAATGAATTCACGGACACGTACTGCCCTAAAAAATTCTCCAGGACGCTGGCAAAAAGATAAAGCCCGGCGCCCACATATTTATCCGAATCGAGTTCGACCGTCACGCGCATGCCGCGGCAGTAGCTGAATCCGACACGCCTGGTGACAAATTCCGATTTCAGCGACACAATGCCGTTGATCTGCTGGCGCGTCGAAGGCGAATTGTCAAAATCATACAGTTTCAGAATTTCCTTGAGGGCGTCGCCCCCTCCCTGAAGGATGGAAAGATAGTTCAGCGTCAGATGTGAAATCAAACGCCATTGCGCGGCGCCGATATGAGACGGCCTCCGGCAGGGCGTCGGTTTGATCAGGCAGCTGATGCCGGAAACCGGCGCCGCCGTCTCCATGTCAAAGTCGCCCGCGGGATCGCGAAACGGCAGTTTCGACGGCAGGTCCCGGTTGGAGCAGGTGACATGAAGCGTCAGAATCTCCGCTTCGGGGTCGGCGGCATTGAAATTCAAGTCGGCAAACGACAGAAAGACTTCCGTTCCTCCGTCTCCCTTGCGGGTCGACGATCGCCTCTGCATGAGCCAGTAGGCCGTTGTATGGTCATCGTCATACGCGGCATGCTGGATGGAATAAAACGGTTTGACATCCCGCTCGCTTCCCAAATCAGACGCCGATGCGGCGACGACCCTATCGATGCTGAAAATTTCCATCGCCTCCTGCCTGCGGATGTCGGCGACGACCTGATATTCCGTTTTCCGGTGATCGAGATTAACCGGCTCGGCAATCCGGCGAAACAGATTGACAACCGGCGTGGCGTTAAGGCAAAAAACATCTTTCTGGATGACGATATTCGATTCAAGCGGCTTGTTGATGTAGATTAAAATATCGAGCGTATCGCCAAAATTCATGGTCTTCATCCGCCCCAGGCCCTCGACATCGATAAAGAGGAATTTGTCCGGGAAACAGAAATATTCAAACAGCAGCATGTATCCGGGAAACGAACGCTGCGTATACGGCAGCATGCTTTCATCCGGATCGAACCCCACGGGTTTGATGCTGCCTGACGCCAGAGAAAAACTCTCCGTGATTCCCGAATTATTTTTCGATTCGACATCAATGTGACAGACATTGTTGAGCAGCATCTCGTAGATTCTGAATGTATGCTGATGCGGGCCGTTGAGATAAAATCTGACTTTATCACAGTCCAGCTGATTGAAACTGAGGTTGTTGGAGGCCTTCAGGCGCAGTGTCAGAACCTGGCGGGCGTCTTTGACGAGTTTGGACGGCTCCCTGAGCTCCGCCGAAACCACGTCCATCGGCAGAATGTTAACGGGATAGATCGTCTGAAACTGGCAGGGCGTACCGCCGACGGGCTTGGAATACAGCGTCATGTGTTGATCTATTTTATAGCCGGCGGGCGTAATGTTCTGCTGAATCGGTTCGAATTTGACAATCGACATCGAGGGGATGGGATTCACATAATGCGGGTAAAGAATGCCCAGCAGCGATTCCGTGATTTCAGGAAAGCCGTCATCGATTTTCTTGGAAATCCGTCCGCTGATGAAGGCGAAAGCTTCAATGAGTCTTTCCGTAAAGGGGTCTTCACATTTATCCGGTTCCAGTTGCAGCCGGCCGGCGATTTTGGGATATTCCTTTGCAAACTCGGCGCCCAGCGAACGAATATAGGTCAGTTCCCGCTCATAATAATCTAAAAGGTCATAATCCATAAATTAATCAGCCGTTCGCGTTCCTCCCCAGCAGGGTCTACCGGGAAATCGCATAATTCCCCTTATTGATGTCGAAATACGTATCGAAGGTCACCGGTTCTGAAATCGGGTCCATCTGCAAGATGCCCGTAATGCGGAAGCGAATGCCCAGCTCAATTTTATCCGACAGCTCCAGATGGACTTTGACATTTTTAATCCGCCGTTCATATTTGGCGATGGTCTGCTCAACGTCCCGGCGGATCATCTGCTTGACCTGCGGACTTCTTGGATTGAGCGAAGAAAAATCCGGCAGGCCATACATAAAAACCGAATGATTCACTTCCTTGAATTCTTCGGGCACGGGGAATATTTTGCGGCGGGTGTTGAGCAGATTTTCCACATCTCGAATCACGGAGGCCTTAAGGGCCCTGACGTCGGCCAGCTGATGCGAAACAGCTTCCCGGGACGCCTGGGGGTCTTTATCAATCAGCCTGTCCAGAATCGATGCCTGAATATTCATAGTCCCGCCATGATCTTCCCGATGCCTTCACGATGGTCCGTTTCACTTGAAACAACCCGACGCAAAGCGACCTGATAAACGTTATCGCTTTGCGCCGGGCATCCGACGTCTTTGTGAAAGCGTCCTGCGTTCATATTTTTTCAAGCCGTTATTTTGCCGGCGGCGGCAGATTGGCCACCAGTCTGAGCGACACGGACAGCTCGTCTAACTGATAATGCGGTTTCAGAAACGCAACCGCCCGATAGGCGCCGGGCTTTCCCGGAATTTCCGTGACATCCACCCGGGCTTCGCGCAGAGGATATTTCGCCTTCATTTCCTGACCGGCGTCGTCATTGAGCAGAACATAATTGGCGATCCAGCGGTTCAAGAAATCTTCCGCGTCTTTCCGGGTCATAAAACTGCCGACCTTGTCGCGCATCATCGATTTCAGATAGTGCGCAAACCGCGATACGGCCAGAATGTATTGCAGCTGCGATGACAGCCGTGCATTCGCGGTGGCGGCATCGGTGTCGTATTTTTTAGGCTTGTTCCCCGTCTGCGTACTGAAGAAGGCCGCATAATCGGTGCCTTTGCAATGAACCAGCGGAATAAAACCGAGATCGGCCAGTTCCTTTTCGCGCCGGTCCGTGATCGCGATTTCCGTAGGACAGGTCAGCGCGACATCGCCTTCATCGGTCTTGAACGTATGCACCGGCAGGCCCTGAACCAGACCGCCGCCTTCCACGCCCCGGATGGCCGCCGTCCAGTGATACTTGGCAAAGGCGTCCGTGAGCCGCGCCCCCAGCGCGTAGGCGGCGTTGCCCCAGAGGAACTTGCCGGAATCCGTGCCGTCGCAATCCTCTTCAAAATCGAAATTTTCCACGGGGACATTGGACTTGCCATACGGCAGACGCATCAGGACGTGCGGCATGCACAGTCCGATGTATCGGGAATCTTCCGACTCGCGAAACGATTTCCATTTGGCGTATTCCACGCTCTGGAAAATTTTCGCCAGATCCCGAGGCGTGCTGAGCTCGCCAAACATTTCAAAGTTAAACATGGTCGGAGACGCCGCCGAAATAAACGGCGCGTGCGATGCGGCGGCCACTTCGGAAATTTTTTCCAAAAGCGACATATCCTGGGGATTGTTGCCGAATTCATAATCGCCGATAAACGTTCCGTAAGCCGCGCCGCCAAACGTCCCGTATTCTTCCTCGTAAATCTTTTTAAACAGCGACGACTGGTCAAACTCGGCCGCTTTTTCCATGTCCTTGAGAAGATCTTTTTTCGAAACATTCATGACGCGAATCTTGAGATTGTCGCCGGTTTCGCTGTTCATCACCAGATAATTCAAGCCCCGCCACGACCCTTCCAGCTTCTGGAAGTCTTCATGGTGCATGATTTCGTTGAGCTGCGCGGAAATCAGTTGATCGATCTGGGCAATGCGGGCGTTGATCATTGCTTCGGTATTTCTGGACACCAGCATGGTTCCTTCCATGACCTGCTTGGCAAATTCGCTGATGATATCGCGCGCGCGCGACTTCTGGTTTTCGCCTTTCGCCATGCGGCTGTCATCAATGATACTGTCCAGAAGGCTTTTTTCTTCCGTAACTGTCTGGGCCCCTGCGGCCTGTCCCTTTTTTTCCATTTCAGCCATAGCCAGCCTCCTTATGCCTTATGATTTCTCTTCATCGGTTTTTCCCGATCCCAGTTTCTGCAGCGCCTCGGTATCGGAAATCACCTTCTGAAGGATGGAGTCAAGTTTATCGTTGCCGTCGAGCTTGCCCAGCAAATCGGAGAGTTTGCTGCGGGCTTCAACGAGTTTTTTCAGAGGATCAACCTGCTGAGCTACGTTTTCCGGATGAAAATCGTCAAGGCTCTTGAAGCGAAGCTCCACGCTCATTTTGGTGTCGCCGCCGGTCAGTTTGTTGTCGACCTGGTAGGCAAGCCGGGGTTTCATCCCTTCGAGCACTTTGTCAAAATTATCCCGGTCGATCTCCACAAATTTCCTGTCCTTGAGCTTCGGCAGCGGATCTTCGGGCTTCCCCGACAAATCCGACAGGACGCCAACCACAAAAGGAATCTCCTTCATCTCAATCGCATCGCCGATTTCCACATCGTAGGTAATCTGAACCCTTGGAGCCCTTACCCGGTCAAGTTTATGTTGCAGACTTTCTTTCTTTGCCATGTTCATCTCCTCCCTGTTGCAGATATTGATAATCTATCATTGCCCATAAGGAATGGCTTTGGTGACATCAAGCCGACAGAGCTTATGGAACAGCGTTTTCGCAAGCGCCAGGTCGTCGTCGGACGCCTCGCCCTTGATCAGACATTGATAATAGGCGTCGATCACTTCGGAAATCCAGATGGGCGACTCCCATCGTTCCAGATGGAGCTCTTCCATCAACGCATAGAGCTCTTCCAGAATCGGCCGGGCCAGTTCCGGCCGTCCGGCTTTGAGGCACAGCTTCGCCGTCAAAAGACGGTAGCGGTTTCTGTCTCTTGCGGATGACGAGCTGTTGGATGCCGCCAGAAGCTGATCCAGCCCGCTTTTAACGCCGGATTTTTTCATCGCCGCGAGAGCCGACTGCCATTGCGCATCTTCATTGCTTTTGGGTTCCATAAAAACCGTCGCTTTCGCGGGCGTCGCGGAAGCCTGCGTCGCATGCGTCTCCACTGATGAAGGTTCCATCGCTTCCTCCATGACGGGCTCTTCGGATGCCGCGGGTTCTTCTTCCTCGGCTGGGGGTTCCGTCCCCGGTATCACCCCGCCTTTCGTTTGCAGCAATTTAACGACGACTCTTTGAAAATCGTCCAGGACGTTTTCCAGATCGGACAGGCGCGGAGCCTGTCTTCCGAATTTTTCATCCACAAACTGATTGAGACGGCCCATCTCTTCTTTGGACGTCAAAAGATGCCGGCTCAGCGCTTCGTAAAACGAAACGGATGACCTGGCCACAACGGCATCCACCGCATCCGCCGTCAGTTTGCCTTCCTCGATCAATTCGTCGCGTTTTTTCTTCTTGCCGCTGTCGACATCGCCGTATTTGTCCAGAAGATCGGCTTCGTAGCCGACGCTCCGGGATTCCTGCCACTGGAGATAGGAGATCGTCTCCCCCGCCTTGGGGTCGGTCACCGGTTGGCTTTTGATAATGGAGATGAATTTCTCGTTCATGAATTCGAGCGGAGCGGCCCGAAATTCCAGATCGTCGTCTTCGATGGCGGGATAAAGCGTGTCCCAGTATTGTTCGAGAAGGCCGTTTATCATTTTCAGGCCGGCGTTAAGCCCTTCAATGCTTTCCGTGATTAGCAGGGCTTCGGCAAGCCACGCGGCAATCTGCAAATCTTTTGACTTTTGGGTCAGAGCGTCAAGCGATAAGGAAAGCACCTTGTTCCATTCCGCCTTTTTCTCCACCACCGGTTTGCCTTCCGGATCGTAAGTAATCACTTCCTTGCGGGCGTCTTTGATTTCGTCGTAAATCTGACCGTAGCGTTGATCCGATCCCGCGGGATGATCTCCGGGAACCGGCGCCAGCGCCGCTTCTATATCAATCTGCTTTTTCATTCTGATCTCCCGTGCGCGGCCAATTAAACGCTAGTTCCCGAATGTCGAGAATACCGATTTCCTGATCTCCGGCTGTAAAAACATGTTGTCCGATTCCTCTTGAAAAGGGTCCACCCTCTTTTTTCCATTCTGTCATCCGGCCAAGTTTCACCCGGTCGTCTTCATGCAGAAACGATTCGGGGTAGCAAACAGGCAGGCAGCAATTGACGGCCAGACTTTCCCATGTGGTAATGTGAGCGGGCGCCCAGATGAGATCAAAAAGTGTTTTGGGCGCGGGAATGGAAATTTCCCTGATCTTCTCAAAAGGAATCCAGAGATAACGCTCCTCAACAATGGCCTCGAGAAAAAACATGAGCAAGACGTCCGTGTCGCCAAATCCTTCAAAGCTTTGTCCGTTGAGCATTCCGGACAAAACCGGTATTTGTTCATTGACGCCGTCGAAAAGCCGCATGGCCTCATCTACGTGTCCGCCCTTGAGCTTTTCGCAGGCCAGTCTGTACATTTCAAAATAGGGAGGAGCGCCCGGTAGAAAAGAGGGCAAAAGTCTGTTTTGGAAAACATCGAGCCTTTTTTTTTCGGCCTGAACAAGGTTTTTATAAACCTGAACACCCGTTTCTCTCTTCGCGTCCTGCGCTGCCAGCACATCCAGGTGACGGCCGGCTTTTTCCCATTCCCCCAAAAGCGCGTGCACCTGAAAAAGCAGCGTGCGCGCTCCGGCATCGGCAGGCTTCGACTTCACATCTTCAATCAAGCGCATGCGCGCATCAGACAATCTTCCCGCCCTGATTAATTCTCTGGGATCCATGAAGAAGCACATCCTTATAAATATTCGTTAAAACCGCGCGTTCGACTGTTATATTTACGGGAACTTATATCATACAATTGTCAAAAAAAAGCAATTAAATTTGAAAAATACGGCCCTTTTGGCTCTCTGGACTCAGCCTGCGCGCGTCCGGAAAAAACGCTGAACATCCACCAAGCCCATAATCGACTTGCCGCGCGGTTTTTCAGCCTTCGGCACCCGCCTTCCACAACTGGAGAAAATCCGCCGACGTGAGCGGTCTTTTGTAAAATTTCAGAAAAAATACCCCGAAACTCTCTCCCAGGAAAACCACATTGGGCGCGGCTTTGCTGCGGGCTTTGAGAAGACTATGCCAGTGGCTGGCCATTAGCGGCCGTCCAGGGGGCGAAGCCTGATCCAGACGGATACAATGTTCCTTCCCGTCCGCCGTCAAATCGGGCGCCGTTTTCAACGTATCGTTGCCGGCACGAAAAGCATCGAGCCTCAGCTGGTGTTCCCGCCACACAGACAGGGGGGACCGGATGGTCTTGAGCTCTTTTTCCAGCTCCCGGACATCGGCATAAGAGCCTCCGGACACACGGTCCATGTCGCTCCATGTTGTTTCACACGCCAGCGGCAGGAGATCCCAGGATTCATCCCATTCCCGCAGCGCTCCGGCGCCGAGCATCAGGAGGGGGTAATTTCGTCCGAAGCCGTCGCGGCTGTCTTTGACAAGGCCGCAGACGATAGAATCGCGGGATGCGCCCCTGGCCCAAAACGACCAGGAATGAAGCGTTTGGGCGGAATTTTTCCCGGCCAGCGTCTTGTACCCTTCATCAACCCAGCTCGAAAATATTTTCAGCCACGGGAAATCGTCGCCAACCCGGAAATAATCCCGAATCGCGGGATGCTTTCCGTAAGCGGCCCAGACCCAAAGCGGGTTTGATTTGGTCAATCCCAGCATGCGGTGATTTTCCCCAGCAACCTGGCCTGGGACTTTCCGGCGGCAACCGATTCAAAGTTCTTCAAAATGGGCTGCTGCCCGCTGATCATATAGTTGACGGCAATGTACTTCACGCCAGCCTTTTTGAGTTCACTGCGCTGATCGGGAAAATCACCTGCGTTAAACACGCGGCGGCCTCCCGGAAAATCGCGCAGAAAAACGACAAAGGCCTGCGCCCCCGTATACTGCCGTGTCAGGACGGTGTTGCCGACGTAAATCCGCAAGACCACATCACTGCACGTCTCGGGCGTCCAGTTGAAGGCCTGGGTTTTGGGATAATTCAGATTTTCGAGCATCTGCGGCCCCGTGACGCACGTCAGCTCCAACTGGCTTTTATGGGGTTTGATCGAAGCGTCGGCATTGGCATCCGTGGGCAACGTAGAGATCACAACTTTGTAAGACTGCTGCTGCGAGGCCGCCGTCGCGGTGCGCGCCCGCGTGCCGCTGCCCGTTCCCAGAGAGGTAAAAAACGACTTCTCAAACGGGATGCCCCCGCCTAAAACTTCTTTGGCATGGTATCCCGAGGCTCTCCAGCCGATGAACGGCGCGGCGCTGCCCTTGACAAATTTCCACGCCAGCCCTTCATGTCCCCAGAGCAGCTCCGTCTCCTGCATCGATGAAGCGCCTTGCATCTCCGCCAGGACTTCTTTTTCCCACTGGACCTGCAACTGGCAGCCTGCTTCCATGCGGGCCAGCCCCCAGAGGAATTCAAACGGCCCACGGATCAGGCCGCCGATGACGCCTTCCCCCTCGCCCTGGCTTGCCAGGTAGGCCCTCAAACGCGATGCGGCACCGAAGCCTACGGCAAACGGGGATTTTCCCGAGGCGGGGTACTCGGCAAACGTCTGCGCGGTGAGCTGAAAGATCTGCCCCCGGGACGCCGTTGCCTGCACCACAGCCAGAAGAGAGGTTTGATAATCCTGATAGGCCTTGACCGCTGACGAATGCGAATCCAGAGAACCCGTTTCTATTTGCCGGCCGAGTTTTTCCTTGATCTTGTCGATGAACATCCTGCCTTCCTCGGCGGTCTTAGTGACCAGTTTACCCACGGCGCCCGCATTTTTGACCGTCTGGAACTGATAAATCTGCTTGAGCCACGGCGGAATGTTGTCTTTGGTCACCACCGGTTCAAGCTCCACGGTCACTTTGTTGAGAAACGCGAAATAGGGGCCGTCATCGCGCGCCATTTTGGAAGCCGCCTGGAGCCATTCGCTTTTTCCATTGAGCCTTCTGGCGCCTTCGCCGAAATTGGCCGCGAAGGTCTGCCAGGCTTTAAAACAATTATTGCGGTAATAGGCGTCAATTTCGATCCGCTGCTTCTCCATCAGAGACGGCTCGTCGAGCGCTTCTTCTATTTCTTTAAACAGCGAATCCATCGCTTCTTTTCCCTTTTTGGAAAATGCGGCGTCCACGGCGGTCTCGTGCGGGGCGTTGATGCTGCCGCCCCAGAAGTCTTTGAGGGTCACCGGAGCGATGGAGCCGTCTTTATTCACCCAGACAATGATCCACTGCGGATTGGAGGCCTTGAGTTTCAGCAGGTCTTTGAGCCACACCCTGAGAATATCGATCTCCTTGGAGATTTCCGGAGTGTCCGTCCGCCAGTAGATGTAATAGAGGAACAGACGGCCGAACTTTTGCCGTATCTCATAATCGAGCTCCTGAACGGAACCGGAAGACAGCGCCATGTAAGAAGGCTCGGGCCGCTTTTGCATTGTTTCAAACTCTTCGTTATTGAGCCGCGCTTTAAGCAGATTGATGCGCCGGGTCAGCAAGGCGACATACTGGCCGAAGACATCGTCGGGAACGGATTCGGTGACGCGCGACAGATTCTCCCTGAGCTGGCCGTCAAAGGAAACCAGAAAACCCTGCTGAAACTGATTGCAGTATCGGGCCTTAAGCGACTCTTCCACATGGATGCTTTCTCTGAGCCCAAACCGGGGAATCCACCAGTTGTTGTTTTGTTTTTCAATATTCAAAATGGACTTATGGGAGCGCTCGATGTTGAGCATGGCGTCCGTGAAGCCGCCTTCCAGCACCGTGGGCTTGGCAAAATCGTGGCTGATGTTGCGCAAAATCCCGACGTTTTTCACAAACGAAAAACTCAAAAGCCCGCAGATGGCGATGCCGAAAATAATCCAGGCCGTAAGCCCGAGATTGCGGGTGAAAATACTCCATTCAAGAGCCCGCTTGGTCGGCGCCAGAAGCCCCCGGTCTTTGGGAAGAATTTTGGAGAAGAAATCGTGCAGGAAAAGGCCCCGGCTTGTGCCGGCCAGCACTTCCTTTTCCCCGATCAGGCCCAGTGATTGCAGAAAATGGGAATACGGCGTGCCCTCCTGCCGTCCGCTGCTGAAAAACAGACCTCTGAGCACCGGGGTTTCCTGATAGGGGTTTTCCACAAACGCCCCTTTGACAAAAGCGCCAAGCCCCTTCTTTAAATTTTCAAACTCTTCCGGAAACAGCAGAAGTTCAGGTTCGACCTCTTTATCGCGCGACTGATGCAGCATCAGCAGGCGCAGGCTTCTCAGGCGCTCTCCGACGGCGGTCATGGCCCTCTCCAGAAAGGCAGGCACATTCGTCGAGAGGTCCTGATTGATAAAGCCCATCGGCTGCTCAAGGCTTTTTTCCGGCAGATGCTTGCAGAACATAGACATGCCGTGAATCTGATCGCATTTGGTCAAAAGCAGATAAATCGGAAATTTGGTTCCGAGCACCCTCATGAGTTCATCAATCCGGCGGCGAATCGTCTTGCCTTCCTCTTCAAGCGCCTCGGGAGAATTTCCAAGAATTTTGTCGGCCGATATGGCGACCACCAGCCCGTTGAGCGGTTCCCGCTTGCGATATTTTACCAAGAGATGCATAAACCGCTGCCATTCGTCCTTGTCGCGTCCTTCATCAACGGGGATGGCGTAGCGGCCCGCCGTATCAATAATGACCGCCTGCTCGAAAAACCACCAGTCGCAGTTTTTAGTGCCCGAAATGCCGGACGTACGCGTCACCTCGACAAAAGGCGACGACAGCTTCGCGCTCGAAAGCGCGGTCGTCTTGCCCGACCCGCTTTCTCCGATGATCATGTACCAGGGAAGAACATAAAGGGGATTGCCCTGCTTCCTCAGATGAGAACGCCTCAGCGCGTCGACGGCTTCCTTCCACTTTTTCTGGATGTCGGCCAGTTCGTCCTTATTGGCCGCCTGGGCCGCGTTAATGCGGGCCTCGTCCTGCTGGATCACTTCCGCGACAAACTTCTGTTCCCGGCGGCGCAGCAGAAGCTTGCGCAGAAAAAGCACGCCCACCCCGATGCCTACAAAGGCCAGGAGAATGAAGAACCCGACCCACCAGGGCCAGTCCATGACCAGCACGAATCCGAAAACCAGAAAAAGGATCAGAATGGCCAACAATACAAGTAGAATGATTTTCAGCGCAGTCTTCACGGCAGACCCCTATGGAATGTTTTTTAAGATGTTATCGCCGATGCTGCCCAGCGTTAAATAGTAGATCAGAAACAGCAGCCCGAAAAGCGCGACGGGCGCGGCTATGCCCAAAACGGTAAATAATGAAAATTTAAGCTTGCGCTTCTCGGGTTCTATTTGCGCTTTTTCCAGGGGATGGGATTCGGGAAAAAGCTCCGATTTCTCAATCGACGGAATCCCGCTTGCGCTTCCCATAAGAAATTTCAGGTTCGACGCCTTCAACTGATCCAGCATAAAGTCGTCACCGGGCTTGAAGTAGCGACCCTTGAAGCCCAGAGCCAGACACAAATAATAAACTTCGCGCACCTCTTTTTGATGGGGCCCGAGGTTGTTCAAGCGTTCAAAAACCTCCTCGCCCGCCTCCGTGGTGTTGTAATAAATGCGCTGCAAAAGCTCCCGCTGCCATTTATTTTTCTGGTCCCAGTTCGAAGCCAGAATCGTTTCATCGACCCAGGCCAGGACCGCGAAGCGCGCCTGGTCATAGTCCTCTTTGGCGAAAAGCCCTTTTTCCACGCATTGCTCGCTTTGGGAGATCAACCGCAAGACATTGGTTTTGACCTGATCATACGGCATCTGTTTCATGGACGCCGTTTTACGGAAATAGGCCACATAAGCTATCAGTTCTAAAAAACAGTCCGTCAGATGCATCGCGCACTCCATTGATGAAATTCGGCCGCTGAAACGCGTCGCCGCAGGGAGGAAACTCTTTACTTTCTGCTCACCACCATCAGTTCCACTTTCATATCTTCCGGCGCGCTGTCGCAATACAGGGCAATATTGCGGCCCCGCGCGACAAGCGCCCACTGTTCGCTGTGATGATCCACGGCAAAATAGAGAGAGTTCGCCCTGCGCGGCAATTCCTGCGGGGGCGTTTTAAGATTTTCCAGTCCGATGCCGGGAAGGGCCCGGGCGATCAAAAGCGGCAGTTGTTCGCGGGAGCTGAGCTTGGCTTCCGTGGACATCGCATCCAGAATCGCGCCTGGGTCTTCTTCGGTCTTGACCACAAGATAGTAGCGGTTGTGTCCGTCGAAAACGGAAGGCTTGAGCTCCGCCGCAAAGTAGGTGCCGTCATAGGCCAGCGAGATGACATAATCCGGACCGGCCGTAATTTCGTTGAGCAACTGCACGATGAGGAACTGAGCCGCGGAAAAACATTCATAAATATTGCGGTGCGTGTAAAGCGGCAGGGTCCGGCTTCCGTCCCGGGCTTCGCCCGCAGCGTTGATGTTCGTTGAAAAAGACGACAGTTCGCCGATCAGCTGCCTTAAAACACCGTAGACGGCGAGCGGATGATCCTGCATCACTTCCATAAACTGAAACAACCGGGGAATGTAGCGATTGAGCGTCATGAGCGCGAGCATGTAAACCATGTCCCGCGAGCCGAATTCCGCCGTCTGGATCCCGCGCTGGCTTTTATATTCGTCGAGCTGGCGCCCGCGCGCGGAAATCTGATCCCGGATTTCCTTGACGATTTTCACAAGAATGTCCGATCCTGAAATGGACGGGCACGGTGGGACAAAAGTTTTCGAAAGGACGATGTCTTCGCCGTCTCTCTCCAGTTGCGCAATCGGAATCAGGGCATAGTCGCCCAGATGATCCTGTTCGGTCTCAAAGAAAATTCTCAACACATAATGAAGGCTTTTGACCTCGGTTGCCGGACCGCTTACGTGTATGTCTTTGACCTCCTCCGTCTGCGCGGAAGCGGCAAAGCGCGTGGTGACATCCGCCACCGAATCCATTTTCTCCAAAACGGTGACATTCTCTGAGACGGCGTTTAATTTTCTAAGCCCCAGAAACACCTTTAAGGGCTTACCGCCTTCCACCCACGCTTCGTCAAAAGAACGCGCGTTGATCATGGCGCTGCCGGGCAGCACGACATACGTCCCGTCGGGAAAAAGAAATTCTCCGCCGGTAAGTCCGAACGACCGGGTTCCCAGGGCCGCCTCCTGGATGTCCAGTTTGATCACCCCCCAGAAATGCGGCACGATGCAATCGTAAAACGGCGTCAGAAGAGATCGAAACGCCAGGTCGAGGCGCTGAAAATGCTGGGGTTGCAAAAGCAGCCCCTGATGCCAGAAAAGAGGTCTCTGGATGTCCATTATTTTTTCTCCGGCTTCCTGATCCCCTTCGGACCAAGGTAAAGATCAATATTCAGAGTTTTGGGGCTGTTGCTCATGAACCCCAGCGGCACGGGAACAAAATGCGTGACGTTTTCTTTGACAAGAGTGTAATACCCGGCGACCAAAGCGACGTATTTTGTGCCCTCGACGCGGTCGATCTTTTCCGTTTTTTCCTTGTTCGGCGCGATCACAAAGGATTTGGCGCTCATGACGCTTGCGTCAAAACGGCTGCACTCCAGCAATTTTTGCAGTCCGTCTTTTTCATCCATCAGCTGATTGTACATATTCGGGTCGCGAAACTGATACAGGCAAAGCATCAGCGTATGCGGCGCGTTGCGGTACTGGTTTAATTGCGGATCGCTCTTCACGTTGAGAACAATCGCTTCTTTCTGGTAGACATACTGAGCCGACCCTCCGCAGCCCACAACCACCAACGCCATCAACGACAAAAAAATGATCCCCAAGATATTTTTTTTCATAAATCCTCCAAAACGGGACACGGATTGCAGTGTCTATTTTTCTAACAAAAGATGTTGATCATTGACGCCCGCTTTTCACAACACGCCCGGGCCAATACCTGTTTACGAGCGAAATCTATAATATAATTTTGAATTAAAGTTAACTCTTTTTCGTATTCACCTGGTAATACAACTTCTGGCAATTTTTTTCAAAATCCCTCAAGACCTCTTCCATCATGCGGCCCGACTCAAGCCATTTTTTGCAAAGCGCGTGTTTGTCCCGGTAACTTTCAAACATCTCCGCTTTCTTGAGCGGACCGAACATCAACGTGCCTTCCGCGTCGGCGGCCATTTTTTCCGGGGAGATTTCGTCGAGAATCTGCCGCACCTTATTGGCCGTCGCCTCCTGGTACGCCCGATGGGCGATCAGAAATGCTTTCTGGATCTGGTCCAGATGAGACTGCAACGAGTCGGCGCCCCCCTGCCCTTCAACCCCCGATCCGATAATATGCCGGATGGTTTCCGTCTCCGGCTTTTCGCCCAGAAGCGTGCTATGGATGACACCGATGATCTGGTTGAGCGAGTTGAAAACCATGTTCAGCGACTGCGCCAGTTTTTCCAGCTGCTCTTCGGAAGACAAATCCATTTTGGTGACGCTCTTCCCGAAGAGGCGGGAAAACAGATTTAACAATTTCTCCGCGGAAGGATCGCTTTTGCGAGCCGGCGCGGCAGGAGCCGCGAACGTTTCGGGACGGGGCTGAAACAGCCGCGCCAGATCCCGGATGAAGGCGGCTTTGTCTTCGGGAGATTCGTCCTTGAGATACGCATCCAGATACGTTTCGATGGACGCGGCGGTCCCGCCCGAATCGACATAAAGTTTCCGGATGTCCGCCGCCGCATTCAGAAGGGTCATGGCGTTATTTTTTGATCCCATCTTTGCTCTTTTCTCCCGGTCTCAATATCACGGTTTCCTCCATTAAATCCCTCGACGGCGCTTTCTCCGGACGCGCGGCGCCATCCTTGCGGTGCGTCTCTTTCGCAACGGGCGCGGCCGACGAGATAATCACCGTCTCCTCCAAGACCTTTTCGGGTGTCTTGACATTGGACTGCGCCTGAGGATCCAAATCTCCAACAGATAAAATCAGGGTTTCCTCCGACTCGGCAGACGTCTGGCTGGCCTCGGCCGCACGCGGGCTTTGCTTCGTTTTATCAGCCGGCGGTAAAGCCGCCTCTTTGTTCAGCGATTGCGGAGAAAGGATCATCGTCTCTTCCATCACCGCCGGTTCCTTTTCTTTTGACGCCGGTCGCCGGTCCATATCCGCGACGGAAATCATCACGGTTTCCTCAGATTCCACAGACGTCTGATGGGCTTTGGCGGCCGGAGGCATTGGGCGGATTTTATCAATCGTCGCGGCAACCGCTTCTTTTCCGGACGGATGCGTGGAAAAGACAACCGTTTCCGTCACCGGCTCATCGGTATCGTCATCGACAGGCGGCGCGGGCGTTTTCCGGGGCTTTTCCGAAGCAGGCAAAACAGCGGTGTCTACATCTTTCAGCGCCCGGACATCTACCTTTGGAGTCGGCATGGCTTGCAACTTTGCAATCAAGCCGTTGAGAATGTCGGAAATCGCTTCGTCTTCCGTTTTGGGCAAAGCCGTCTGTGCGGGCTTCCGCGCTGAAACGGCAATGGGCCTTTCTTTCAGGAATAGATTTTCCCGAATGTCCTTTCGCAAGTCATGCAGCTTGCCAAGGAATTTTTCGCCCGCCGCGTTATCTTGCCCCATTCCGGCATGAAGCAACAGCCAGCCCATCTGCAGCGATCTTTCCCAGAGCCCGCGCCAGGCGTTGTCCATGGTTTTTCCCTGCGGGTCCCAGAAAATATTTAAAGGGTCGGCAACGGCCTGCCGGAGAAATTGATCCAGTGATCCGGCATTCTCCGGCGCGCATTTTTCAATACCGGCAATCACATCGGACAGGGTCTGCCGCTTATTTGCA
The DNA here is from genome assembly GCA_964525155.1 of uncultured Smithella sp. GTDB lineage: Bacteria > Desulfobacterota > Syntrophia > Syntrophales > Smithellaceae > UBA8904. The sequence continues at coordinate 66,432 of CAZGDK010000002.1, forward strand.
AGCAGAGTGTAAAACCAGATCAACCCCGCAAAAAATTGCGCATCGGCGGTCGGTCGAGACGGCAAAGTGTACGATTCCTGGATACCCACGCCCAGAAGATCGACCTGGAAATTCCAGAAATACGGAAGCCAGCCGCTGTTTTCGGGAAATTTTACCCAGATCGACTCGATGCCCGGCTTCAAATCGGGATGAAGAAATTTTCCTCCGGAGTGGATGCTTTGGACCACCTCTCCTAAAAAGGCAAGTTTCAAATAAAGAATTTCCAGAAAATGCCGCTCGTCTCGGTCAAACAAAAACGGGCTTTGGCCCGTTAAGGCTTGCTTCACGGCGTTGATCGACGCGACCCTTCCGGGTTCGCTTGCGCGCTCCGGCAAAAGCTCTGCATCCTGAAAACTTGCGCCGGACAGGAGGGCGATAAAATCCGTTGCGGCAAGCGAAGAGGCATCAAAAGCCATCAGGTAAAACGGGTAAAATGAAAACGGTACGATTCTGGTGGAGGCAAGGCCCGCTGTTCCGTAGCACTCTTCATGCAGCGGACACCCCGCGCAGGGAAAAGCCGCCGCCTGCTGCGCCTTTGCCAGGCCCCCAAAGCCGCTGATTAAAGCCAGCCGGTCTTTGAGATGGGGCAAAGCGCCCGGCTCCCGTTCCTGAGAATAAAAATCCGGCGCTTTGCACGCCGGGCAGTGCAGATAACGCACAAGCGACGTGGAAAAAGGCGTAAGGCCCGCGCTTTGCAAAAGCGCATCATCCTCGCACTGCTGTAAAATTTGCCCGCAGACCGGGCAGGGCGGATGAAAAAATTTCTTTTCTGTTTTGCAGTACAAAAGCGGCGCAAAAGGCATTAATTGGTTTTGCGGATCAAGCTGCCCGGAAAGCGCCATCAACGTCTGGCTCTCCCCCTTCCCTTCCATGTAAAAAGAAAAGGATTTGCGCCAGGCGCTTGCGACATCCTGATTATTGAAAGGCCACAAGGCATTTTTTTTCAGGGGATAGGCGTCGCGCTGAACCCAGAGAAATATTTTTTTGATGTCACTTGCCGCGTCGCTTGCAAGCCGGGCTTCGATTAACCGGGCCAGGGGATTGGCATCGCTGATCGTCACTGCGGGAAATACGGATGCACCGGCCTGGGACGAATCTTGATGGGCTTGTGGCATTTTGATGAAAAAGGCATGATCGGCTGCTTCCAGATAGGGGATAAAGGAATTCATAGACATTCTTTCCCGGCAAGATAACCCTTGAAACTTATTTGATAAAGCATTGTTTTTTTGCGGGGAGAGTATATGAATAGGGTCTTAACTTGTCAAGAATATTTTGCCCGAACGGCTCTAAAGAGGCGTTTTAAAACGTTTCCATGTGCAGTCGGACGCCAAAAAAAAAGGCCGGGCGGAAATTATCTTCCGCCCGGCCCTGTTGTAAATCTAACAGCCTACAGTCTATCAGCCTATCAGCCTAAAACGTCAGCGTCAGCTTGTTGATGACCAGATAGTCGTTGGCGACGTCCTGATTGACGGCCGTTGTCGCTTTATACCAATTGCCGACAAAGAAGTAACCGGCGCCCAGCATGTAAGACAGGTTGTTGGTAATCTTGTACGTTCCGGTCACATCCACTTCGTAGCCGTAGTCTCTGCCTTCCCAGGTCGCGCCTGCCAGAGTCTTATCCGCATGGGCGTAGGAAACCGACGCCGCAATGTCCAGTTTGTCGATCGGCCGCACGCCGCCGCGCAACTGGCCGAAGTAAGCATTGGTCATGGCGTTGGCGTTGGTTGTTGCCCCCCAGCCTGCCTGCGCGCCCGCCCAGTAGTTGACATCATTATTGAACAGGATCAGACACGGATTCCAGTCGCGCCCGCCGGAAACCGTCTGGCCTTCATTTTTATCCGCCGT
>CAZGDK010000003.1:0-12996 GCA_964525155.1 uncultured Smithella sp.
CGCTTCGGCTGCTGCTCCGACCCGGTGGATGCGCTCAACGTCGCGCGCATTTCGGCGCTGATCGCAGGCGTGCCCGATACCGTGCCGGCGGTCACCATCAACCGGGTGTGCATCTCCGGCATGGAAGCCGTCATCTCCGGCATGGCCATGATCCAGAGCAACATGGCAGACATTATTCTGGCGGGCGGTACGGAGCATATGTCCAGCATCCCCTACTCTATTCCCGTGGCGCGCTGGGGGGGGCGCTTTCAGGACCAGGTGCTCGTGGACAACATCATCCACATGCTGCATGCGGGCTCGTATCTTGTGCCGGGCGTGGAAAAAGGCCCTTTGCAGAAAGGCCCCTTTTTCGATCTATACAAAGGCAAACCCTATATCATGGGAATCACCGCCGAGTTTATCGCCGATCTGTACAACATCAGCCGAAAAGAAATGGATGAAGTGGCCCTGCGCAGCCACAACAATGCCGAACGCGCCACACGCGAGGGTGATTTTGCCGAAGAAATCGTCCCGGTTGAAATTCCCCAGAAAAAAGGCAAGCCGCCTGTCCGCTACGATAAAGACGAGCACTTCCGACGGGGACTGACCATGGCGGAACTGGAATCTCTGCCTCCGGCGTTTGCGCCCAAAATTGGAAGGGTCACGGCGGGCAATTCCTCCGGCGTTAACGACGGGGCCAGCGCCGTTTTGATCATGTCAGCCGATAAGGCCAAAGAACTGAATCTGAAACCGCTGGCGCGCATCAAAGCCATCGGCCGCGGCGCCTGCCATCCGTCCGTCATGGGCCTGAGCGTGGTTCCCGCCGTGCGCGATCTGGAAAAAAGATCGGGATTGAAGCTTTCCGATTTTGATCTGATGGAAATCAATGAAGCGTTTGCCGCCCAGTACCTGGGATGTGAAAAAGAACTGGGGATCAATCGAGAGTTTACCAATGTCAACGGTTCCGGTATCGGTCTGGGCCATCCGGTCGGCTCCACCGGTTGCCGGATCATCGTCACACTGCTTTCCGCCATGAGAAAGCGAGGAAAATCCCTGGGACTGGCCACCCTCTGCGGCGGTGGGGGCGTGTCGATGGCCTGCGCGATAGAAGCACTTTAGACCGTTAGGCTGTAGACTGTTAGGCTCTTAGGCTAAAAGGTTGGGCGCAAAGCGCCCCTCAAAATAACCTGACAGCCTATAGCCTAACAGGCTACAGCCTTTTTCTAAGCGGTGGCCAGCCTTCTTGATTTCTTTTTGAATTTGCTCATCTGATGGCGCAGGAAAATGGCCTTCTTTCTTTCGCTCGCCTCCAGCGCTTCTCCAATCATGGTCCTTAACGCTTTGATTTTTGCCTTAATCTCCACATGGCTGAGTTTGATTTTGCTTTTCGGCTTGTGCTTGTGGATGTGCTCTTCCTGCGTGATGCCTTTGGCCTGTTTGATAAAAGCCACCAACTCATCCTTTTTCATGTCGTGGATGGCCTTTTCGTGGGGGAACTGAACGGCCATTTCACGCAGTTCCTTCACGGTCAACTTTTCCAGGTGCTGTTCATCATGATTCTTTTTGTGGGATTCTTCGGACATCGCTCATAGACCTCCTTTTTAATGGTTTAGAAAATCAACGTGCAATGCGTTAAGAAAATTAGTGGGTCTTTTATAGCACAAGCGGACAACGACATCAACATTTCTCCGAATGTCCCTTTGGATTAACGGTGGTCGATCAATCCTGCGGAATTATTTCTGTGTAGTATCCGTTTGCATCTCATCGGTATTTTGAATATTGCTTTCAGGATGTTGCTGACTTTCCGATTCGACATTGTTTTCAACTTCAGGATTGTTCTCGTTTTCCTTGCTGCTGTCGTCTTTCATGACATCTTCAAATTCTTCGATCACAATACCGCGACGGACCATGATCTGGTAGATTTTCTCAGCACGATTGGCCGCATACCGGGAATTGCCGTCCGGCCGGAACCGGCGGGGATTGGGCAGAGAAGCAGCCAGCGTGGCCGCCTCACGGGCAGTCAGATGCCTGGCGGATTTTCCATAATAGCGTCTGGCGGCGGCCTCAACGCCAAAGAGCCCGTCACCCATTTCTGCAACATTCAGATATAATTCAATAATCCTTTTTTTGCTCAATTCTCTTTCGATACGCCAGGTCAGAATCGCTTCCTTAATTTTACGAACCGGATTCTTGGCCGGAGATAAATACAGGTTTTTGGCAAGCTGCTGAGATATGGTGCTACCGCCCGCTTTAAACTTCTTTTTTTTCAGGTCTTTTTCCAGAGCCTTTTGCATGGCATCAAAATCGAAGCCTTCATGGGACCAGAACTTGTCGTCCTCGGCAATAATCACCGATTTCATGACATATGGCGAAATTTGAGACAAAGGCGCCCACGTTGAAGATATTTTTTTCTTGACGCCTTTTTCCTGCCATGTTTCTTCACGATAGTCCATAAACGCTGTTTTTCCGGGACGATTCTTAATAAGGTCGGACACATCGGGGTAGATAAAATATCGGCAGACGTCAATCGTAAAGAATAAAAGGGTTGCTGAAAGTCCAAATAAAATAATTTTTTTCCAGTTGCGCATTTGATTTTTCCCTTTTTTTAAGCTGCCGATTCCTATACCCCCTTGAAAAAGAATGCAAAATAAATTTGACAGCCTATTTTATTTTTAGTATGCAAAACAGTACGAAGCTGGCGGAACGTTTTTTGAGATATAATCTTCGTTTTCTGTGTGCAGTAAATCCGATATCCATTACATCCGGCGGCAGTCTGCCGCACGCTGTGCACCGTTAACAAAATGGGGCCCCCCCATAAAAAAATTGGAGGTACTTCATGTTGCAACGGCGAATTTTGGTGTTTCCGGGATTACTTTTAGCGTTGCTGTTGTGTTTTCAGACGGTTTCATTTGCCAAAACCTACACCGTTAAAAAAGGCGATAACTTATACACCATCGCCAAACACTCGGGTATAAGCGTTAACGCAATCAAAAAAGCCAATCATCTTAAAAATAACAGGCTGAAACTCGGTCAGGAGCTGAATATTCCATCAGACACCAAGAAATCTTCAACCGCCGCAGTTTCGATCGACGCGGCCAAATCAAAACCACGCCCCATTTCTTCATACAGAATTCAAAAAGGTGACACCCTGGCGACTATTTCCCAAAAAACCGGTGTTCCGGTAAGACACATTGCCGCCTTAAATAAGGTGAACTCCAGAAATCTGCGTGTCGGACGCAGCTTGGTATTATCAAAATCCTCTCCCGTCGTAGTCCCGGCAACGCTTGATGAGGAAGAGGACGATGCAGCGGATAACGATGAAGAAATCGCCCCCGCCGGCCCATCCGGCGAAATAGTCGGTGATGCCAGAATCAACGAAGAACTTCTGGGCAAATGGGAAAGCCCCGATGAAAGAAAATTATTTGTTCGAGTCGCGACCGGATTCCTTGGGGCTCCATATCGCATGGGCGGGGCCACAGTTAGAGGCATTGATTGTTCGGGATTTGTTAGAAAAATATATGAGTTTTTTGACGTTTCCCTTCCGCGTACCGCCCGCGAACAATCCACCGTAGGCGTTCGCGTCGATCGGGACAAACTCGAAGCCGGCGATCTGGTGTTCTTCCGCACCTACAGACCCATCGGCCACGTCGGCATTTATATCGGCAACAATGAGTTTGTGCATGCCTCTTATAAAAGCAGGGCCGTCCGCATTGACAATCTGGACATGCCATACTTTCAGAAGCGATACCTCCATGCCGTCCGGGTCAAAGGTCTCGATGAAAACGACGGCACCTGATCTTCAAAAACCATCATCTGCAAAGGGGGCCGCGAGCCCCTTTTTTTATTGATTTGACGGTTGATTATCCCTCCGGTTTATTATATGAAATGAACCTTGCCGGTCTGTTCGTTTACCTTAATTAATAAGACCAATTTGACAACTAGAAAGAGGAGGACATTATGAAAAGAACAGCAAAGATTTTCTTGAGTATTTTCATTCTGGCGGTGTTTTGCAGCGGCTGCCTGGTTGCCGAAAGCAAGTACACCACTAAAGTCAATGAAGCCGATACCTTATCCAAGAAAGTGGCTGCTTTGACAGACGAAAACGCGTCTCTCCAAAAACAAAACACATCCCAGAAAGAGGAATATCTGCAAAAAATAGCCGATCTGGAAGACCAGAATAACAAACTGAAGGTAAATCTTTCTCAGAAAAAGCAGGAAGTGGAAAAAACAAGCAGCACCTATCAGGAACTGTTAAAGGAAATGAAAGGTGAAATTGCGCAAGGCCAGATCACCATCAAAGAACTCAAAGGCAAACTGACCATGGACGTGGTCGATAAGATTCTGTTTGCATCAGGCGAAGCAAAAGTCAAAAAAGAAGGCCTGGACGTGCTGAGCCGTGTTGTTGAAATCCTGAAAAACGTTAAAGACAAGAATATCCGGGTGGAAGGCCATACGGACAATGTTCAGATTACCAGCAAATTGGCAAAAGTTTACCCGACCAACTGGGAACTTTCTTCCGCGCGCGCTATGAATGTCACCAAATATTTGCAGCAAAAAGGCATCGATCCCGCCATTCTGTCCGCCACCGCATTCGGCGAATTTCAGCCGGTTGCAGACAATGCCACACCGGAGGGCCGGGCGAAAAACCGCCGGATTGCCATAATCCTGCTGCCCAAGGATTAAATAATTTATTGCATTAAGGAAAAAAACAGGAAATGGGGAAAAACATTGTAGAGAAAATCCTCGCCGGACATCTGGTTTCAGGAAACCTCCTGCCCGGCGAGGAAATCGGCATCCGCATCGATCAAACCCTTACACAGGATGCCACCGGAACCATGGCTTATTTGCAATTTGAAGCCATGAAGATGCCGAAGGTTCAAACGGAATTGTCGGTCAGTTACATCGATCACAACACCATTCAAATCGGCTTTGAAAATGCGGATGATCACCGCTATCTGCAAAGCGTGGCGCAAAAATTCGGCGTCGTTTTGTCTCGCGCCGGAAACGGCATCTGTCATCAGGTGCATCTGGAACGCTTTGGAAAACCCGGAAAAACGCTTATCGGTTCGGACAGCCATACCCCCACCTGCGGGGCGCTGGGCATGATCGCCATCGGCGCGGGCGGGCTTGATGTGGCGCTGGCCATGGCCGGTGAACCGTTTTATCTCACCTGCCCTTCTGTCGTGAAAATTCATCTGACCGGGAAACTCTCGCCGTGGGTTTCCGCCAAGGACGTGATTCTGAAGGTTTTGGAAATCTTTACAACCAAAGGAAATGTCGGAAAAATACTGGAATACGGCGGCCCCGGCATTCAAACCTTGTCTGTACCGGAGAGGGCCACCATTACCAATATGGGCGCGGAACTTGGCGTCACCACATCCCTCTTCCCCAGTGATGAAAACACACGGCTGTTTTTGTACTCCGAGCAGAGAGAATCCGATTATCAGAAACTGCTGCCCGACGCAGGTGCAACGTATGCGCAAATTGTCGAAATCGACCTGTCCGCCATTGAACCGTTGACGGCCAAACCCCACAGCCCCGACAACATCGCAACCGTTGCCGGCATGAATACCATCGCCGTCAACCAGGTTTGCCTCGGCAGTTGCACAAACTCTTCCTACAAAGACCTGGTAACGGTCGCTAAAATTCTTAAAGGAAAAGTAGCGCATCCCGACATCAGTTTTATTCTGGCGCCCGGCTCCCGCCAGGTGCTCGACAATCTGGCCCGCGACGGCTATCTGGCGGACCTCATCGCATCGGGGGCCAGGCTTATGGAAAACGCCTGTGGTTTCTGCATCGGCAACAGCCAGAGCCCCACATCCGGCGGCGTATCGTTGCGCACATCCAACCGCAACTTTCTGGGACGCTCCGGAACGATGGACGCGGACGTTTATCTGGTCAGCCCGGAAACAGCGGCGGCGGCCGTTATTACCGGCCGCTTTACCGATCCGAGGACGTTGAAAATGGACTATCCGCAGGTCTTCATGCCGGAACATCCGGTCATCGACGACAGCATGATTCTCCGGCCTGACGCCCAAAAGGGGAACGTTGAAATCTACCGGGGCCCGAATATCGGCGCGCCTCCCTCAAACACGCCTTTGCCCGAAACAATCTCCGGACCGGCCACGCTTAAAGTCGGCGATAAAATAACGACCGATCACATCATTCCCGCGGGGGCGCGGATGAAATACCGTTCGAACATCCCCAAATATTCCGAATTTGTTTTCGAAAACGTCGATGCCTCTTTTGCCGGACGGGCCATGACGTTGAAGAGCGAAGGAAAGCACAATATCATCGTAGCCGGTCTTTCCTATGGCCAGGGCTCCTCGCGCGAACATGCCGCCATCTGCCCCATGTATCTGGGCGTGCGCGTGGTAATCGCAAAATCTCTGGAGCGGATTCACGCCGCCAATCTGATCAACTTCGGAATTCTGCCCCTCACCTTTGTCAATGAAAAAGATTATGACAACATCCATCAAGGCGATGAGCTGGAAATGACGGATATCCGCAGAGCCATTGAGAAAGGAAAAAATCCGGTTGTAAAAAACAAGACCCGGCAAACGGCCTTTGAAGTTAAATTCACGCTGTCGTCCCGGCAAAAACAGATTTTGCTCGCGGGCGGCGTGTTGAATGTGCGCAACACCGATATCAAATAAATCTTCACGGAGTAAAAAAAATTCATGGCAGCAAAAATTAAAGTAAAAACAACCGTCGTGGAAATGGACGGCGATGAAATGACCCGCATCATGTGGCAGATGGTCAAAGACAAACTGCTTTTCCCCTATCTGGACATGACCATTGATTATTACGACCTGCACGTTAAACACCGCGACGACACGGACGATCAGGTCACCTATGACGCCGCCCGCGCCATCATGAAATACGGCGTCGGCATCAAATGCGCCACCATCACCCCCAATGAAGACCGGGTGAAGGAATACAGCCTGAAAAAAGCGTGGAAAAGCCCCAACGGCACGATTCGCGCCATGCTGGACGGCACAGTTTTCCGCAAACCGATTCTGGTCAATAACATCAAACCCGGCGTCACCTCCTGGAAAAAGCCCATTACGATCGGCCGTCATGCCTACGGCGACGTCTATGACAACTTTGAAATGAAAATTCCGGGCGCCGGAAAGCTGGAAGTCGTCTTCACGCCCGCCGACGGAGGCAAGCCTCAAACAACTCTGGTTAAAGAACTGCCGTCATCAGGTGTTATTCAAATCAACCATAATCTGGATCAATCCATTTTAAGCTTCGCCAAAGCCTGTTTCACCTATGCGCTTTCCGAAAAGATCGACGTCTGGTTTTCCACCAAGGATACCATTTCCAAGAAATACGACGCGGGATTCCGCGATATTTTTGACCGCGAATTTGAAGCCAACTGGAAAGACAGATTCGACAAGGCGGGCATTGAATATTTCTTCACGCTCATCGACGACGCTGTCGCCCGCATCATGAAGACGGAAGGCGGGCTTTTATGGGCGCTGAAAAATTACGACGGGGATGTCATGTCGGACATGATCGCCTCTGCCAGCGGGTCGCTCGCCATGATGACATCCGTTCTGGTCTCGCCCAACGGCTGGTATGAATATGAAGCCGCGCACGGCACAGTACAGAAACACTATTACAAACACCTTAAAGGCGAGGAAACATCGTCGAATTCGATGGCGCTCATTTTTGCTTGGACGGGCGGCCTGCGCAAACGGGGAGAACTTGACGGCACCAAGGACGTGATCGATTTCGCCGATAAAGTGGAATCTGCTGCGCTGGAAACCGTTGAGTCCGGTATCATGACCGGCGATCTGCTGCTTCTGGCGGAGAAAAAGGCATCCAATAAAAAGGTCAACACGGAAGGATTTATCGACGCCATCGCGGCGACACTGCGCACAAAGCTTCATGTCTAAAGAAGTAGAAAATAAACGTCCCAACCTTCTGGACTTTACGCTCGAGGAAATGGAAGCGTTCATTTCCGCGCACGGCAAGGAAAAGTACCGGGCACGCCAGATTCTGAAATGGCTGTATCAATCCGGGGTTAAATCCTTCGCGGAGATGACGACGCTCTCCAGGAATTTTCGGGAAATGCTGCCCGCTATTGCCCGCATCCACCGGCCGCAAATCGTCAAAATACAGAAATCACAGGATGGCACGCAAAAAGCGCTGTTCGAACTAGAAGATGGACTCTTTATTGAAAGCGTCCTCATTCCCGGTAAAAACCACTGGACGCTTTGCGTCTCCACACAGGCCGGATGCGCCATGGGCTGCGAATTCTGCCTCACTGCGCGTCAGGGGTTGAAGCGCAATCTGAAGCCTTCGGAAATCGCGGGTCAATTGCTGGCCATGACACATGAAACACCGCAAGGAGCCAATATTAACAACATTGTCATGATGGGCATGGGCGAACCGCTGGCCAATTACGATAACACGATCAAAGCCATTAATCTCATGACCTCCGATTTCGGCATGAACTTTTCCTGCCGCAAAGTGACCGTCTCCACCTGCGGTTTGGCGCCGCAAATCGAGCGCATGGGAAAGGATGTATGCATCAATCTTGCTGTGTCACTCAACGCGCCAGATGACAAAACGCGCAGTCATCTGATGCCCGTCAATAAAAAATATCCGATAGAAACCCTGCTTGCCGCCTGTAAAAACTATCCCATGCCGGGAAGGCGGATGCTGACATTTGAATACATTCTCATCGGCGGCGTCAACTGTTCGGTTGCCGACGCCGAAAAACTGGCCCGGCTTTTAAAGCCCCTGCGCTGTAAACTCAACCTGATCGTCTTTAATGAATTCCCGGAATCACCGTTCAAATCACCCTCCGAGGCGGATGTGCATGCCTTCCAGCAGGTTTTGCTTGATCATCATTACACAACCATTCTTCGAGCCAGCAAGGGCAGAGATATCCTTGCCGCCTGTGGACAGCTCAGTGGAGCCGCAAGCCATATAACCCGTTTACCCTGCCCGGAATAAATTTTCAGTTCCCTGTCCACGATGTTTCATAAACGTTTCAGGTGTTTCAAATGTTTCACATTGACAGATAAAAAAAATTTACATATATTCACATACAATAAATAAACAATTTTTTTAGCATTTGTTGTTTGTACGTAATCCGTATATGGCACATTATTGTAACATGAGCCAGACAAACCGATGAAAAGGCCGCTTATTATACTGGGTATTATGGTTGCCCTTCTTTTGTCCGTTTCCGCAATTTACGGACAGGACGCAAAAAAACAACCCTCCCGAACAAAAGAAAAGAACACAGGCGATGTCGTGGTCCGGGTGGGCTACGTTGAATTTCTCGGGTTGACACATACGGATAAAAATGGCAAACCCGCCGGATTTGTAAACGAAATCACCATGAAATCGCTTGATCACGCCGGAATAAAATATACCATTGCCAGTTATCCCGCGGGAAGGCTGTTTGACGATTTATCAAAGGGAAAGCTGGATTTGTTCAACGGTCTTCACACCATTCCCTCTTTTAAAAGCACAACCATTCATTCGTCTCTGAATCTTTTTCCTCTGGAGATGAGAATCTACTACATTGGCGATAAAAAAAACATTAACTTCAAAGAAGAGCTTTCAAACAGAAGCATCGTGATGACAAGAGGATACTCCTATCATGACTGGGGGACATGGATTCGAGATAAAGACAATAAGGTTATTTTTTATGAAACGGACACACATGACGCCTCGTTTCAAATGCTCAAAAAAGGCAGAGTGGATTACTTGCTGACATACAAATACATTGACGATGCCTGCCTGAAAGACATGACCATCCCGAACCTGCGGTTCAATGCGCCCTCATCCGTTCATGGGTTATATTGCACATTCAATCTCAATAAAAATATGCCTCATGCCGATGTAATTCTCAGGAAGCTTGAAGAAAGTTATCAGCAACTCATTAAAGAAGGCAAACTCAAACAATATAATTAAGAATGAACAACCCTTCAAACATCATTGGACGGGCACGCTCGCTCAAGACCATCATCATTTTTACACTGGTCATATCATCAACCATCATGATGGTTTTCTTTGGCGGCCTGAGTTATTACAGTGAATACAAGAATACCAGCAAAAAGCTGCAAAATAATCTTGAAACCGTTTCGCATCAAATCTCCCTGAGCATCGGCCAGCCGCTGTGGACATTAAACATGGAAGGCATCGGCAAAGTCATTGAAAGCTTCATGCAGGACAGGAATCTGTATGCCGTAATCATCAGCGACCAGAACAAAGTCGTCATCGCCATGACGAGAGACAAAGACTGGCGGATTATTCCGGTCCCTGTTTATGCGCCCGCACCCGATCTCATTCACAAACAGGTCACACTCGAATATGCCGGACATAACCTGGGAACACTCGATGTTTACATCACCTTGCGTTTCATCCGGGAAGACTTGAAAAACGCCATGATTCTGGGCGGCCTGTACATGCTTTTTTTTAATATCATTCTCTTGTCCGTCTTGTTCATCGCCCTTAAATGGACGGTCATTGATCCTCTCAAGGTCATCGAAGACTATGCGCTGAAAGTCAGCGAGACGGACTACAATAACAAGGTTTTCATACCGTATATCAAGCCCATCCGTGAAATAACGAACCTCCGGATGGCCATTGACAAAATGATTGAACAGGACAAAACCCGTTATCTGGATCTCCAATCTTCTCAAATGGCCATGCGGGATGCGGAAGCCCAATACCAGAACATCTTCAACAATGCAACGGAGGGGCTGTTTCAGTTTGCGCGGGACGGCCGTCCCGTGAAGATGAATCCCGCCATGGTGCGTATTCTGGGTTATGACTCCACCGAGGAATGCCTGGATCATTTTCAGAACATCCCTCTTGAGAATGTTTATTCAAACCCGGCAAGACACAGTCAGCTGGTTGATCTGATCAATAAAATGGGCGTCATTAAGGATTTTGAGTATGTTTCGCGCCGAAAGGACGGCACCTATGTCACCACTCTGATTGACGCGCAGGTTATCCGGGACGCAAACGGCAAGATATTATATTACGAAGGCATTGTCCGGGACATCACGGAAAGAAAGCGCCTGGAAGAGTTGCGGATCGCCAAGGAAACGGCTGAGAAAACCGCGCTGTCTAAAAATGAATTCATCGCCAATATCAGCCACGAAATCAGAACGCCCATGAACGCCATCATCGGCTTCACCAATCTAGCGCTGCAAAACGAAAATCTAGCCCCTAAAATTAGGAATTATTTGAACACCATTGCCAGATCTTCTTTCAATCTACTTCATCTGATTAACGATATTCTTGATTTTTCAAAAATTGAAGCCGACCGCCTGGAAATGGAATCCGTCGATTTCAAGCTGGACGACATCATCAAAAACATCTCCGACGTTGTTTCCCTCAAGGCGCAGGAAAAGAAAATCCGTTTTCTGGTTTCCGTTAATCCCGGCGTTCCCAACCATCTTGTAGGCGACCCTTATCGCCTGAATCAGATTTTGCTGAACCTGGCCAACAACGCCGTTAAATTCACATCGTCAGGCTTTGTGATGATCAGCGTTGAGCCGATTGAGCTGAATGTCGACAACTGCCTGCTGATGTTCTCCGTCAAAGATACGGGCATCGGCATAACCGAGGAACATATTTCCAAACTTTTCAAACCATTTTCCCAGGCGGACTCCTCCGTCACGCGGCGATTCGGCGGCACGGGACTTGGGCTGGCCATATCCAAGCATCTGGTGGAAATGATGGGCGGACGCATTCAGGTGGAAAGCCAGACCGGCAAAGGCAGCATTTTTTATTTTACCATTCAACTTCAGCGCCGCCACCCCAATTTCAAACGTCAATCGGCTGCGGAAAATCCGTCTGCTCAAGTTGATTCGGGAAATCAACCGGAAAAAGACGCCATGAAAAATATTTGCGGGGCGCGAATATTGCTTGCGGAAGATAATGTTATCAACCAGGAACTGACCCGAGAAATCCTCAATGAAATTGGCCTAAATGTCGATATAACCAATAATGGCCGGGAAGCCATGGTGCAACTGCAAAAAGAAACTCCGTATGATCTCATTCTGATGGATTTGCAAATGCCGGTCATGAGTGGCTTTGAGACCACCGTCTTAATCAGGGAAAATCCGCGGTTGAAGGACATCCCCATTGTGGCGATGACGGCTCAGGACACCGTACGCGATAAACAGGAATGCCTCAAGGCGGGCATGAATGATTACATCACAAAACCGCTGGATATTCATTTGCTGAAGACAACGCTTGTTAAATGGATCAAACCCAAAATCCGTCCAGACAGCATTTTGAACCATCTAACTGTCCGTTTTAATGACAACAACCTGTCCGATGTTTATCTGCCCGCCTCCTTGCCGGGTTTTGATCTCGCCGACGGTCTGGAAAGAATGCAGGGCAACAAACGCTTGTATCTCAGACTTCTCAAATCCTTTCTCCAGCATTACGAGCATGTACGACAAGATATTGTGAGCGCCCTAGAAGCCGGGGATTATGTGCAAGCGGCGGCCATTGCCCATACCATCAAGGGAGCGGCGGCCAATCTTTCCATAACATCTCTGGCGGCATGCGCAAGCCGGTTGCAAGAAATGGCGCGCAGTGGTAATATGCAAGCCACGTTTTCAGCGCTGGACCATTTCAGTGAAGAACTGCGCGCCGTCGGAGCGGCCATTAATGAGATAATGACGGCCAACACGCGGGACACTATCATTCAAGAACCGGTTGAATCTGTTGATAACGCAGGGCTGGCTTCGATCGTAGGAGAGCTTCATACGTTGCTTGAGAAATCTGATCTACGCGCCGGAGCGGCCTTTGATGTCTTGAAAAAACATCTTCAGGGAGGCGATTTAGATGCAAGCATCAATGACATGGAGCAAATGCTGAATAATCTGGAATATAGCCGGGCGCGAGACATTCTGTCTTCGCTGGCCGTTAAATTAAACATGGACCCAGGAGGTAAAAATTGAAAACAGATACACTAATGCAAACAATTCTGATCATCGACGACGAAGTAACCAACATATCCGTCCTCAA
>CAZGDK010000003.1:13096-57982 GCA_964525155.1 uncultured Smithella sp.
TAATGCAAACAATTCTGATCATCGACGACGAAGTAACCAACATATCCGTCCTCAACGAATTGCTTCAGCCTCATTATAATGTCCTGTTTGCAAAGGATGGCAAAACGGGTATTAAAATTGCGTCATCCCCATCAAAACCGGACTTAATCCTCCTGGACATCATCATGCCGGATATGGACGGCTTCCAGGTCATTCAAATTTTGAAAAGCGACGAATACACCAATAAAATTCCCATCATTTTCATCACGGCGAAGGGGCAGGAAGAAGACGAGGCCAAAGGCTTTGAACTGGGCGCTATCGATTACATCACCAAACCGTTCAAGCCCATCGTTGTCAAAGCCAGAATCAAATCCCACCTGGAACTCAAAAGGCACCGCGAGTTTGTCGAATGGATGCTCAAGGAGCGCACCAAAGAACTTCAGCAGATGGAAAAAGAATACATTAACCTGTTCTACAATAAAGTTTGATGTTATACGCATTCTTCCAGCGGAAAGGTAAACGCTCTCAAACCGGCGCGGGGATGCAACGTTTTCAGTTCCCGAACCAGTTCAAGCAACCGCTGAACATCTTCATCGGGCACGGCCATTAAAAGCGTGATATTTGTTCCCGGCCAGTAATGGGTGCCCAGTTTCGGTTCGGTTTCCTGCCCTTCTCCGGTCGCGCCGTGCATTTTCGTATACGCCTTAAAATTATTCTTTTTAAACGCCTCGGTGATGCTTTCATCCGTTGCTTCGGCATAAACTACTAAAAACATTTTCATGGCGGCACCTCAATTTTTTGCAACAGTGTTCAATTCTTTGCGCTGTTCTTTCCTTTTTTCCGATTCCTGAATTTTTCCTGCCAGTCGTCAAAAATATCATAGGCCGACGGGACGACAACCAGCGTCAAGACCAGCGACGTCAAAAGGCCTCCGATCACGGAAATCCCCATCGGTGCGCGCGTCTCCGCGCCTTCACCCACGCCCAGTGCAATCGGCAGCATGCCGAAAACCATGGCGAATGTCGTCATGAGAATGGGCCGCATCCGGACCGGCCCCGCCTGGAGGATCGCCTCACGGCGCGACATGCCCCGGCCGCGCAGGACGTTGGTATAGTCCACAAGCAAAATCGCGTTTTTCTTCACCAGCCCCATCAGCAGAATAAGCCCGATGAAACTGAAAATATTGAGCGTCTTGCCGGTAATAAACAACGCGCCGAACGCGCCGACAAATGAAAGGGGCATGGACAGCAAAACCGTAATCGGATGAACAAAACTTTCAAACTGCGACGCCAGGATCATGTAGGCCATGACAATCCCCAGGAACAAGGCAAACAGCAGATAAACGAAAGATTCTTTCATTGTATCGGCCATGCCCTGATATTTGGGCAGATAATCGGAAGGCAGAATTTTTGAGGCGATGGCATCCAGCTCCGCCGTTGCCTGCCCCAGAGGTTTATTTTCCAGCGAGGCAAAAACGGTAATGGCCCGCTGACGGTCCACACGGTTAATCACACTGGGACCGGTGCCTTCCTCCACCTTCACAACGTTTGCCAGCTCCACCAGTTTCCCGTCGCGGGCGCGCACGGAAATGCGCTGGAGGCCCTGGATGCTGTTTCGGTCCTCCGGATTGAGCCGGATGCGAATATCATATCGCTTTCCTTTTTGTTCGTCCTTGTACCGCGCAATATCCAGCTCGCCGCTGATGAGCAGATTGACGGCTTCGGCGACAGAAGCCACGTCCACGCCCAGAGCGGCCGCACGGTCGCGGTCAATATACACCTTATACTCGGGTTTGCCCGTTTCCAGCGACGTATCCACATCCACAATGCCCGGCAATTTGGTAAATTCCGCCGTAATCTGCTTGGCATACGTTTGCAGAGCGCCCAGGTCCTGCCCGCGGATACTGTATTGAATCGGTACGTTGCGGATGCCGCCGCCGACAACGGAAATATCCTCCGCCGAAACCTTCAATCCCGGTATCTCCTTCAATTTCGTCCGCGCCATCTTTTTTAAGTCTTCCTGACTGTATTGACGCTCTTTCTTTGGCTTAAGGTTGATCATCATCAAGCCGCGATTCGTATATCCCCCGTACCCCTGAACATAATATACGGATTTAACGCCCGGCAGCTCCTGCATCATCGTTTCCGTCTTGCCGAAATATTGTTCGATCTGATCGACGGAATAATCAATTGGCGCCTCCATGCGCACCAGAAAAACGCCCTGATCTTCCGGCGGCACAAACTCTTTCCCGATAAATGCCGTGAGCCCCAGACTCAGAATAAAAATGACCAGCGCGCCGATTAGCACCGTCTTTCGGTACCCAAGCGTAATTTCCAAAACACGCCGATAGAAATTTTCCAGCTTTTTATAGTATTTTTCCAGAACATCTCCGGCTTTTTGCCAAATCGTGGGCGGACCTGTTTGCCCGTGCGCCGCACCGCCCCCGCCGGCCATCGGATTGGGCATGGATTTCTGATGCGGCTTGAGAAAAATGGACGCCATCATCGGCGTGAGCGTAAAGGAAACCAGAAGCGAAACCAGTACGGCAAAAACAATTGTCAGGGCGAACTGGAGGAAAAACCGGCCGATGATGCCCTTCATGAACGCCACCGGCAGAAAGATGCCCACAATGGCAAATGTTGTGGCCATAACTGCCAGACCGATTTCGGATGTGGCAAAGGTCGCCGCTTCTCTGGGCGCCATCCCCTCCTCGATATGCCGGTAGATATTTTCAATAACAATAATGGCGTCGTCGATGAGCAGTCCCACCGAGAGCGACAGCGCCAGCATGGTCATATTGTTAAACGTAAAATGGAAGGCGTTAATCAAAGCAAACGTGGAAATGATGGACACCGGCAGCGCCACCGCGCTGATAAGCGTCGTCCGGACATTCTTCAAAAACAGGAAGACGGCCAGAACCGCAAAAAGGCTGCCGAGAATCAGGTGGAACTGAACTTCATCGATCGAACGGACAATAAACAGAGACTGATCCATCGCGGTGTTGATTTTCATGCCGGGAGGCAGTGTTTTATTGATTCGCTCAATTTCCTTTTTAACGCGGTTGGCCACTTCGACCGTGTTGGTTCCCGATTGCTTCTGAATGGCCATACCAATGGCCGGAACTTTGTTGAACCGCGCCAGGGAGCGCTTTTCCTCCATGCCATCTTCGGCCCGGCCGATATCCCGGACACGTACCGGAGCACCCTTATAGTAACTGATGATCAAATCGTTAAAATCGGGAATCTGGGCAAATTCGCCCTTGATCCGAACGGTATATTCCTTGGTTTTGGTTTCAATCCGGCCGCCCGGCAATTCGATGTTTTCCCGCTTCAGAGCCACAACGACATCGCTGGGCGAAACCTGATAAGCCTGCATTTTAGAGGCATCCAGCCAGAGGCGCACCTGCCTGAGACGAAGCCCGTAGAATATGACATCCCCCACGCCGTTGATACGCTGCAACTGTTCCTTGAGCACCTCATCGGCATACATCGACAGATCGCGCACCGATTGATTTCCGGAAAGATTGATAAACAAGATCGGCGTGGCGTCCGGATCCACCTTGGCAATTTTGGGCTCATCAATATCCGCCGGCAGTTTATTGCGGATGCCGGACACTTTTTCGCGCACATCCTGAACGGCCAGATCAATATTGCGCTCCAGAACAAATTCTATCGTCGTGCGCGAATAGCTTTCATAGCTTGTGGAGGTAATGCTCTTGACGCCGTTGATGGTATTGACCGCGCCTTCAATACGGTCGGTGACATCCACATCCATGACGTCGGGACTGGCGCCTTTGAGCGTGGTTGTAATCGTGACGATCGGGAAATCGATTTTAGGGAAAAGATCGACGCCGATGGACGGATAGCTGACAATGCCCAGAACCACCAGGGCCATGATGACCATCGTGGCAAAGACGGGTCTTTTTACGGATGTATCAGCGAGCCACATTGAGTTTTACCCCTTCCGACAGGTTGTTTTGCCCCACAACGACAACCTGTTCCTTTTCTTTTAATCCTTCGATCACTTCCACATATTCTCCGTATTTATTCCCTGTTTTGACGATTCGCTCCCGCGCGACATTGCCGTCGGCGACAAAGATGCGAATGATCGGGCCGTCATACATCAACGCCGTAAGCGGCGCCACCACGGCGTCGTGCGCCGCCTGTGTGTAAATGAATACCCTGGCAAACGAACCGGGCTTGAGCGCCGAATTCGCGTTGGGCACTATGGCTTCCGCCTGCAAAGTGCGCGTGCGTTCTTCCACGTTCGGATAAAGCACATTCACCTTTCCTTTGAATTCTTTGCCGGGATAGGCGTCCACGGTAAACATCACGTTTTGTCCGATTTTAATCTTTGCGAGGTCTTTTTCAGGCACCGTAAAATTGAGTTTCAGGGGATTTGTTTTAATGATCTGCATTACCGGCGTGCTTGCGCGGACAAAATCGCCGACGGACACCCTCTTCTCCTTGACCGAGCCGCCAATCGGCGAATAAATTTTCGTCCGCGCCAATCGCTCTTTGGATATCGCAAGCGTGGCCCTGGCTCTTTCAAGTTCCGCCTCGGAGAGGGACACCCTCGTGGAAATATCGTCAAACTGCTGCTTGGTAATCAGCTCTTCCTCAAAAAGGGCCTGTTTTCGTTTAAATTCAGCCCGGACATTGGCCAGTTGAGCCTGCGCCTGATTCACAGCCGCTTTGGACCGTCTGAAGTCCAGAGCATAGTCCGTTTCATTAATTTCGGCCAGAAGCGCCCCGGCCCGCACCTGCGTCCCCTCATCGACAGAAATCTTTTTGACAATGCCGTCCACTTCCGCGCTGACGAGCACCTCTTCATCCGCCTTGAGCGTTCCGGTGGTTTCCAGATACGGCTGGACGCGTTTCTTTTCAGTCGTCCAGACGCGAACATTGACGAGTTTTTCCGGCTCCGCCTTTTTTTCCTTCTTGAAAAGCGCCGCCATTTTCTGTTTAAAGGTCAACCCTTTATTATCACCGGCCTTCTTTTCTCCGCCGCATGACATCAACATAAATGCAATCAGCGTTATTATTAAAATCAAAACCAGCGTTCGGGCCATATCCCGCCTCTGAATGTTTGTGCTTCCGGCATCCGTCAACGTATTCACCTTCATATCTGTCATTCCCTCCACGGAACGTTTATCCATTATTTTTGCGATTCAACAAAATCAAGCAGGGTTCCGCTTGATTTTCTGACTTTCAGCTGCGCCAGCTGACATCCGTAAAGCGCGTCGGCATAATTTTTTTCCGACGACAACAAAAGCGCGTTGGCATCCATGACATCCAGGCTGGTTGCCAGACCGTTTTCATATTGTCTCAACACCGCATCATAATTGTCCTGGGCAAAGACCAACTGGTCTTCAAGAAATTTGAGCACGCCTTTTTGCGTGTCCAGTTCAAGATAAGCGCCTTGCAGTTCAACATCTACGCTCTTTTTCAAGTCACTGTACGCCAGTTGAGCCTGACGTTCCCTGGCTTTGGCTTCTTTGAGTTCCGCCACCCTCAGGCCTCCCTCAAAAAACGGAAAGGTCAGCGCCACGCCCGCATAAATGCTTTCCCGGTTGAGTGTCGCCGTCGCGGGCTTTTGATCCGCTCCGTTGTAGACGGCAAAAAGGCCGACATTCGGCCAGAATGCGCCGCGCGCATACTTGACCTGACCTTCCGCCATCTTGATTTGCATGTCATAGCTTTTTAAATCCGATCGGGATTCCAGAGCCGTTTTTCTGAGCGCGCCCAGGTCGAACTCGCCTGCCGCCCCGTTTTTTTCATCCTTGATCCGGAATTGCTCTTCAACCCCCGTAATCCGCACCAGCGCGGCGCGCGTCAGTTGCAGAATATTGGCCGCCCGGAGATATTCGGCGCGCGCTCCGGACAGTTCGCCGTCCGCGCGCAAAAGCGCTGTCTTCGTCAATTCACCGACCTTCACCCTTTTTTCCACAAAATGCCGGTATTGCCCCAGACGCGCCATGTTGGCTGTCGTGATTTCAAGTGTTTTCTTCGCCCGGAGCACATCGTAGTAGGACGCCGCCACCGCCAGAAGATAATCGGCTCTGGCGGTATCCAGATCATGTTGTGTTTTTGTAATCGTCTGGCCCGCAATCTTCAACGCGTCGAGCTCTCGCGCCGAAAGAGAAAAGCCCTGATCCGCCCGCAAACTCCAGCTTAAGGCATCCGTCGGCTGAATCATCACTCCCGAAACGGAATACTTCTCTTCCGTAAAGCGGCTGTAACTGCCGGAGGCCGTCAATCGGGGGATCAAGACCGCCCACGCCTTATTTTTGACCATCTCGGCAATATAAACATTTTCTTCGGCCATCTTTATTTTTTCTGAATTCGCAAGCGCCAGCCGATAGAGATCCGCCAGTGAATATTCCGCGGCCCGCGCCGCATTCATGCATGCCAGAACCAGCATCAAAGATATCAGCAGACGCCATGATCGTTTCTTCATTCTTAACTATCCTTTCTCCTTCCCATCCTCGTGCTTTTTTACGCCATGGAAATAAACATCCAGAATAAAGTCTTTTCGGGCCAGCAAAGACGCATTGGAGGAGAGCATCACCCAATCAAAGGCGGCGGCCCGGATGATGTGCATAAGCAAAGCCGCCATGTCCCGGGCGGGCAGCGCTCTGAACAAGCCGCTTCGAATGCCGGCTTTGATGATGCCTTCAATAAAAGATAAATGCTTCAAATATTCGCCGATCAGTTTTTCTCGGATATTGGTCATCATCACGGACAGCGTTTCTCCCTGCCCCCGCAGAATAATCCGATACCAATCCGTATTTTCTTCAACAAAGCGCAGATGAGACTCCACGAGCACCGATATTTTTTCCCGCACATCTCCGATGGCGCCCACCTCGCGTTGAATATTTTCATACAGCCCGTCGATTTTCTCGCTGATCATGGTTGTATAAAGATGTTCCTTTCCTTCAAAAAACTGATAAATGAATCCGGTTGAAAAGCCGGAGGCGGCGGCAATCTCGGCAACGGTCACATCATGATACCCCTTGCGTGAAAATATCTTTTCCGCTTCGGACAAAATCGCCGCGCGCCGCATGACATATTCACGTTCTTTCCTCTGCGTTTTTGCCTGTATCATCCGCGTGACCCATATTGTGAATAATAATTCATTTTGTGAACATGCATTCACTATTTTGAGTATTTTGTCAAGATTTTTTAAAAGGTAACCGATATACAATACTGAAAATATTGCAGTTGAATAATCCGGGAAAATGTGCAATATAAATGCACAAATAAATCAACAGTTCCGGCATTATGCCGGGCGGACATTCCACCTTAAAACGAGATAACCATGAAGAAAGAAAAACCTGCGAATCTGCCGAATGTATTTTCCGACATTCCCTCTCTGCCCATTGTCGCATCGCGCATGCTGCAAATCATCGCCGATGAAAACTCATCGCTTGAGGATTTAAAAAGGGTCATTTCGATGGACCAGTCTTTCGCCTCGCGGCTTTTGAAAGTGGCCAACTCACCTTATTATCGCGCCAGCAACACCATTGCGGACGTCACAGACGCAATCACGCGCATCGGATTCACAACGGTGCAGGCGCTTGTCTTTGCCATTTCCTTGAAAGATTTACGCCGTCCGCTCAATAAAGTGGACTACGAGCTATGGGAGCACTCTCTGGCGGTCTCCGTGGCATCGGGCATTCTCGCCCGCGATACCGGGCTTTCCACGGGCGAACCTTTTGTCTACGGCCTGCTGCACGACATCGGCAAAGTTGTCATTAACCTGTCCATGAAAAAACAGTTTGAAGAAGTCATTCAGGTCTCCGCGGAGCAGGACATTCCCTTTTATCAGGCGGAGCAGAAATTGCTGGGGTTTGACCACGGCGATATGGGCAAACAGGTCGCCGAGCAATGGCGGCTGCCGGCCAATCTGGCTTTCGTGATCGCCAACCACCACGAACCCGATATTCTGGAATGCCAGGAATCCAACGACCTGAAAAAGAAAGCGCTGATCGTCAAAGCGGCCGACGCGCTTTGCTCCTCCATGGATATCGGTCTCACGCACAGCCACGACCTCAGCGATCAGGAATGGCATTTCCTGAAACTGTCCACGGCCAAAAAACGCGAGGCGCTGCGCGCCAGAATCGTCGAAGAGTACAAGGCATACCGTGAATATGTCATGGGGGCAAGCGCCCGTTAGAGCATATCAATTTTTAACCTTTTATGAAGGTCGATATGGACGGTTCTGAAAATATCGGACGCCAGGAAATTCTTCACCGCTACGCGGCAAAGAAAGCGCTGCAGGATTTAAGAAGCGGTGTGGCTATTGACGGCGTCGTGCTGCATCTGCTGAATACCTATCCTCTCTTTAAATACTGCCGCCAGGAAACCGGCGAAGACGACAAAGGCATTCTCAAAGATATTGCCGCCGGCACTCATCACGATATTTCCCTGCGCCGGTTTTGCATCAAGCTGCTCAGGCAGTTTGAACATCATCAGGACATCAAGGATTTCTTCTACGACCTGTGGGAAAAATCGTCCGATTACGAAATCAAGCTGGAGGTGCTGTGGAGCCTGCTCAGTTACGGCGATTTGTCCGAAGAAATTTACGCCGGCATCAGCAAGCATTTTGATGCCGCCAACTGGGACAAGTGGCTTCCCTTGATTGTGGAAAAGCTCGAAGGCGACACGGAAGAAAAAACGCATGTCCAAGAGCTCATGAAGCGCTATTTCAATTTGTAGGATAAACGTATTCGTTCCGTATAAGACGCTATCTGAATTCCGGGAGGTCCGACGCCTGTGAGCATGAAGCCCACGTATGAAGAACTGCAACAAAAGATTGAATCCCTGCAAAAACAAATAAACGACGCCCGCCTGTATCAGGAAAATCTAAAAGAGACGCAGGCGGCGCTGCGCAAAAGCGAAGACCTTGCGGCAAAGCTCATCGCGGCCATCCCCGATGTAGTCGTCGTCATTGATATGCAGGGCAGGGTTCAATACATCAATGACGTAGTCCTGCCGTTGGGCGGCTATCACCCCTCCGAGATCATCGGGAAGAACGTCCTTGAATTCGTCGTCCCGGAAGACCATGAAAAAGTTATGCACAGCGCTTTGCCGGCCCTGCCGCGGCAGACGGGTCCCAAGCGCTTCTGGCTCATCACACAAAAAGGCGAAAAACGCCTTTTTGAAGCCAAAGACGACGTTTTACAACTGGAGAATGGCGCTCCTTACAGCTACATTTCCGTTTTGCGCGACGTCACCGACCGCGACCGGACGGAACGCGAACGCGCATCATTGCAGGAGCGCTTGCATCGCGCGGAAAAGATGGAGGCGCTGGGCACCCTGGCCGGCGGTGTGGCGCACGACCTCAACAACATTATGGGTGTTTTAGTCGGATATTCCGACCTCTTGATGGAAAAGATGCCCGCCGACAATCCCTACAGAATCTATGTCGGCAAAATTCTGGACGCCGGCATGCGCAGCCTGGCCATTATTCAGGACCTGCTGACTCTTTCACGCCGGGGCGTGGCCGTTTCGGAAATCGTCAATTTCAACGCCATCGTGTCCGATCATATTCGGTCGCTGGAATATGAACGTTTAAAAACCAACCATCCCGATATTTCTTTCAAGGTGGAGCTTGACGCCGATCTGATGAACATTAAGGGGGACCCCGATCACCTTTCAAAAACACTCACGAGCCTGCTGCAAAACGCCGTGGAAGCCATAGGCGTAAACGGCGAGGTTGTCTTCAAAACGGAAAACCGCTGCCTGGATCAGCCCTTGCGGGGATACGAATCCATTCCGGAAGGCGACTATGTCGTCTTGAGTGTTTCGGATACGGGCAAAGGCATTGCCAAAGACGACATCGGAAAAATCTTCGAACCGTTTTATACAAAAAAAGTTATGGGCCGAAGCGGCACCGGTCTGGGGCTTTCCGTGGTCTGGGGCGCCGTGAAGGACCATAAGGGCTATATCGATGTCATAAGTTCCGAAAGCCACGGCGCCAAGGTGATGCTTTATTTCCCGGCAACCCAAGAACGTCCGACTCAAAACGAAATCACCTTTTGCCAGGAGCGTTACCGAGGCCACGGCGAATCCATTCTTGTCGTTGACGATTCGCCGGAACAACGGGAACTGGCCCTGAACATGCTTTTCAGTCTCGGGTACCGCGTTGAAACCGTCGCAAGCGGCATAGAAGCCGTGGAGTATGTTAAAAGCAATAAACCCGATCTGCTGATTCTGGATATGATTATGGAACCGGGACCGGACGGCATGGAAACCTATCGGTGCATTCTGGATATCCATCCCAGACAAAAAGCTGTCATTGTCAGCGGTTTTTCAGAAAACGAAAGGGTCCGCCAGACGCTGGACATGGGCGCTGGCGCTTTTGTCCGCAAGCCTTACATCCTGAAGAATATCGGTCTGGCGGTCCGCGCCGAACTCGACAGAGCTTAGCCGCCGATGATGAAGCCACCAGCCTTGGCAGCCGATCAGGAAAAAACATGGCGCGCACGCCTGCGCCATGCGGGATCGCGCAGGCTTACACACCCAAGGCTTCCCTTTCACCTTGCGCTGGCCGGCATGATTCTGACGCTGCCCGCCTTGTGGGTCGGCCTGCAATTTGATGACTACGCTCAGCGCGCAACTCTTTTGGGGCTCAATCAACTGTCCCATTCGGGGCCGCTGGGATTTCTGGATGTTTTTTCATTTCTTAACGGCAACCAGCAGCTCAATGATGCGTTGAAAAATATCGGCGGCGTTCCCTGGTGGGCGCCCTCCGACATTCGCATGGCTTTCATGCGGCATCTCAGTGCGCTGTCGATGTGGATGGACTTCAAATTATGGCCCGGATGGCCAGCCGTGATGCACCTTCACAGCATCCTGTGGTACGGCGCGCTGATCATCGCCGCAACCGTATTGTATCGGCGCTTCATGGGCCTGACCGTCATGGCCGGATTGGCCGCCCTCTTTTTTGCCCTTGATTATGCTCATGCCATCCCGGTTGCCTGGCTGGCCAACCGCTACGCCCTGATCTCCACGTTTTTCGGCATTCTCTGTCTTCTATCCTACGACACATGGCGGCGTGAAAACCGAAAATGGCATGGCGTCTTAAGCCCCGCCTGCCTTGCGCTGGCGCTCGCCGCCGGAGAAATGGCCGTGGCGACATGCGCTTACCTTTTCGCCTACGCCCTTTTTCTCGATGGCCGCTCATCATCTGAGGCCCACGGCAAAACGCCCCTGCCACGGCGTCTTGCGGCCTTATGGCCCTTCGCCATCGTCAGCCTGGCCTGGCTTCTTCTTTACCGCTGGCTGGGCTACGGCACTCACGGGTCGGGGCTATACATTGATCCGTTTAGTTCACCCGCTGAATATGCGCGCGCCTTGATCACGCGGGCGCCTTTGCTTTTGATGGGCCAGTGGTCGCATGTATCGGCGGATATGATCGGGCGTTTCATGAGCGAAAAGGCCGCTCTCATCAGGGCCGGGGTTCTGATGATTCCGGCGGCCATGGTTCTGGTTCCACTCATTCGGAAAGACCGGACGGCCCGTTTCTGGTTTACGGGAATGATTCTGTCCATTGCGCCGGTCGCCGCCACGTTTGCCAGCAACCGACTGCTGCTCTTTGTGGGACTGGGCGCCATGGGGCTTATGGCCCAGGGCATTATACATGTGACACGCAACGACGGCCTTTTTCCGTCTTCACGCCTATGGCGCATTCCCGCCCTGATTTTTGCCGTCTATCTGATTTTGGTGCGACTGGTTCTTTCACCGCCTCTGCTGGCGATGGGCGCTTATTATTTCAAGCCCTACGGCAATCCTCTGGTGGCCGCGGCCCGAACCGTCATCGCTGATCCGGACATTTCACAACAGCAAATCATCCTGGTCAATCCGCCCGATCAGATTTCCCACATGCTCATCTGGTTTGTCGGGGCTCCCGAAGGCAAACAACCGTCCGGCATGCGTCTTCTTTCCGGCGCGCCGGCGGCGGTTGAGATCACCCGGATCGATGAACATTCGCTGCGCGTGAAAATTGAAGGAGGGCTTTTTCAAGGCTTTACCGGACGTCTCTTCCGATCGCTTACGGAAGACCCGATTCGCGTCCATCAGGAATTTCATGTCACGGGCATGACGGCGCGCGTCACCGCCATGACCCGGGACAACGGCCCGGAAGAAATTGTCTATCGCTTTGCCGACCCGCTCGAAGACGCACCTAAGAGATGGCTTCATTGGAAGGATTGCGGCTATCAGACGTTTGTTCCGCCGCCCGTGGGCAAGTCCGTTCGTCTTCCCGCGTTTAACCCCCACGATATTTACCGCAACGGCTGCGCGGGGCGGAAAACACCATCGCCAACAGGGGCTTCCTGACAAGCATCGATCATCGTTTCTTGAACGCCTCGGCAAAAGGATTGTTAAAGGGCTTTGGCGCTTCCTTGACTTTCTTTTTTTCCGGCAACTTCGGCGTTTTCCTTTGTTCGGCTCCGGTCCTGCTTTCGACAGATGCCTCGTTTTTCTTCTCTCCCGGCGATTTTTTCATGGACAGGGAAATGCGCTTGCGCTGAACATCAATGCTTTGCACCGTCACCTCCACCTTCTGGCCGACCTTGACCACATCGGCGGGCGTCTTCACAAACCGGTCGGCCATTTCGCTTAAATGCACCAGTCCGTCCTGATGAACGCCGATATCCACAAAGGCTCCGAAAGCCGTGATGTTCGTGACCACGCCGGCCAGCTTCATCCCTGGAATCAGATCGGTGATTTTGTCGATGCCTTCGGCAAAAACAACATTTTCAAATTGACGGCGCGGATCTCGTCCGGGCTTGGCCAGCTCCGCCACAATATCCTTGAGTGTGGGCAGCCCGACTTTATCCGAGACATAGTCCGTCAAAACGATTTTCCGCCGTCTGGGCTCATCCGTCATCAAATCCGTCACCGAACATCCCTGATCCTTCGCCATTTTCTCCACGATGGCATAGCTTTCCGGATGAACGGCGCTTGAGTCGAGCGGATTTAAGCTTCCTCGAATCCTTAAGAATCCGGCCGCCTGCTCAAAGGCTTTCGGCCCGAGGCGCTTTACATCTTTTAACTTATCGCGCGACGCAAACGGGCCGTTTTCATTGCGATGATTGACAATGTTTTCCGCAAGCGCGGTCCCCAGACCGGACACGTAGGACAAAAGTTGGGCGCTGGCGGTGTTGAGCTCCACGCCGACGGCGTTTACGCAACTGACCACAACGTCGTCGAGCGCGCGCTGCAAGTCGTCCTGATCCACATCATGCTGATATTGCCCCACGCCGATGGCCTTGGGCTCGATTTTAACAAGCTCGGCCAGAGGATCCATCAGACGGCGGCCAATTGACACCGCGCCGCGCACGGTGATGTCATGATCCGGAAACTCCTCGCGGGCGGCCTCCGATGCCGAATAAACCGACGCGCCGCTTTCATTGACCATCACGACCACGATGTCTTTGGACAGATTCAAACCACGGATAAAACTTTCCGTCTCGCGCCCGGCGGTGCCGTTGCCGATGGCTATGGCCTCAATCTGCAATTTCTCGCATAAGGCGCGCACGCTTTGCGCCGCCTTATCCTGCGCGCCTTCCGAGTGCAGCGGGTAAATGTTTTCATGATGCAGCAGTTTTCCCTGGCGGTCCAGACAAACGGTTTTGCACCCGGTGCGGAATCCGGGATCAATCGCCAGCACCGTCTTTTGTCCCAGAGGCGGCGCCAAAAGAAGCTGGCGCAGATTTTCGGCAAAAACACGGATGGCGGTTTCGTCGGCTTTTTTCTTGGCGGCCAGGCGCGTCTCCGTTTCCATGGACAAAGACAGCAGTCGTTTGTAACTGTCCGTCACAGCCAGGGCGACCTGGAAGGAGGCATCGTTTTCACCTTTGACAAACATCTCCTTCAAAATTCCGACGGCTTCTTCTTCCGGCGGCAGAATCGCAAGCGACAAAAATTCTTCGCGCTCTCCCCGGCGCATGGCCAGCACGCGGTGCGAAGGCGCGGTTGAAACCTGCTCTTCCCACTCATAATAATCCTTGTATTTGATCCCTGCCTCCGTTTTGTCCGGCAGAACTCTGGAGCGAATGACGCCCTTGTTCCAGAAAAGGTCTCTCATGCGCGCCCGGGCGTTTGCATCCTCATTTACCCATTCGGCAATAATATCCCTTGCTCCCGCCAGCGCCTCGTCAGCCGTCGCCACCGCTTTTTCCTCGCTGATATACAAAGCCGCCTCGCCAGCCACATCCATCGACTCCTGGGTAAAGATCTTCTCCGCCAGAGGCTCCAGGCCCTTCTCACGCGCCACCGTCGCCCGTGTGCGGCGCTTGGGTCGAAACGGCAGATAAATATCTTCCAGAACGGACAGGGTTTCGGCGGCGGCGATTTTTACGGACAGTTCGTCGGTCAGCAGATTTCTTTCCGCAAGCGATTTGACAATAGCGGTGCGCCTGTTTTCCAATTCTTCGAGCTCCGAGAGGCGGTCCCGGATGGCGGTAATCGCCACTTCGTCAAGCGATCCGGTCACTTCCTTCCGGTATCGCGCAATAAACGGCACGGTCGCCCCCTCCGCGAATAAAACGGCGGTATCGGCCACCTGCCGGGCTGAAATATTCAGTTCTCCCGCAACTTTTTCATATCGTAATTGATGCATGATCATCCTTTGCAACTTTCTAATAAAAATGAGGGGGAGGCTTACCACGGATGGAAACCGGATGCAATAAACGTTTATGTTTCTCAGAGGTTTGTCCGATATAAAACTGAACATACTTCAATACATTGGTGGCCCATACATGACTGTAAAAAAAACGACCGACTGCGCCCAAATCATCCTTGACACCCTCAAAAAAGCCGAAGATGGAGACTACTCCTCATTCATTGCATTTGAAACCCAAAATGACCCCTGGGGTCCGATTGCCGACGCCGTCAACAGGTTGATCGCTAAAACCAGCAAGCGGATCACATCGATGGAGACCTTCATCGACGACCTGAAGGCGGACGCGGGACGATACCGGAATATTATCGACAGCATTGAAGAATCTTATTTTGAAGTCGATCTCAAAGGCAAACTGGAGTTTTTCAATGACCGCGTCATGGAAGATCTCGGGTATTCCGAAGCCCAATTACGAGGGATGCATTTTCAACAGTTTGTGGACCAGGCCGATTCCCAAAAATTTTACGATACCTTCCATGGCGTTTTCCTGACAGAACAGCCCGTCAAGAGTTTTGAATGTGATATCCTGAAGAAAAACGGTGAAAAAATAAACGTGGACGCCTCTGTCTCGCTTCGACGCAACTCAACCGGAACCCCCATCGGGTTTCGGGGCATCGTCCGCGACATTTCGGAGCGTAAACGAGCCGAAGCACAATTGCGCGAAAGCGAGCAAAGATACCGCACCATTCTGGATATTACGGATGAAGGTTATCTTGAAATCGATCTTCATGGCAAAATTATGTTTGCCAACGCCACTGCCTGCCGCTTGATGGGTTACGCCCCCCATCAACTTTCAGACATGACCTACCGGGACTATCTCTCCCCCGTTGTCGTGCGGCACATGCGGGACATGTTTCGCCGGATTTACGCAAGCGGAAAACCGGAAATGCTAATCGATTATGATCTGATCCGCAAGGACGGCTCCGTTCGAACCTATCAGCTGAATGCGGCGCTCAGGCTCGACGCGGATCATAATCCCGCCGGGTTCCGTTTACTATTCCGGGACATGAGCTTGTATAAGCAGGCGCGCGAGGACTTGCGCAAAAGCGAGGAAAAATACCGCAGCATTCTGGAAAACATGGCGGAAACCTATCTGGAGACGGATTTAAAGGGCAACTTTCTGCTTTTCAACGACTCGCTTTGCCGCGTGCTGGGATATTCTCGCAAGGAGCTTGAGCACGCCAACTTCAGGCTTATTTCTCCGCCGGCCAACCTGAAAAAGATTTTCGACGCATACAATGAAATCTATCGCACCGGAAAAACCAGATCGTTTAGCGACCAGGAACTGCTGGCTAAAGACGGGTCCACCATTTACATGAACATATCCATGTCGCTTTTACACTCGCCGTCCGGAGAACCCGTTGGATTCGGAGGATTGGGACGGGACGTCACCAGGGAAGTCTTAGCCCGCCGCAAGATCGAAGAAAGCGAAAGGCACCTGAGGATCATCACGGAAAACATACAGGATGTGATTTGGACCCTGGACTTTGATCTGAACATTACCTACATCAGCCCGTCCGTTTTCAACCTGCTCGGCTTTACGGTGGAAGAGGTCAACAAAATGCCGCTTAAAGCCGTCTTGCCGCCCGCCACTTACGGCAAACTCAAACAAATGCTGGACGATCAACGGGCCATTTATAAAGAATGGAAAACCGGCAACATCCAGGCCCAAACGACATTTGAAATGCAGATGATGCGCAAAGACGGCAAACGCATCTGGGTGGAAATCAGCGCCAATTTTAACCTGGATGAAAACGGCGTGCCTTTTGAAGTGGTCGGCGTCACCCGGGATGTAAGCGAACGGAAAAAAGCCGCCGAGAGGCTTTTGGAAAGTGAACAACGCTACCGGACGATGACGGAAAATGTAAACGACATCGTCTGGGTCGTTGATCTCAATATGCAGATCCGCTATGCCAGTTCGTCCAATACGACATTAACGGGATATACTCCGGAAGAAGTGACCACAAATCCTCTGCATCTTTTCCTAGTGCCTGCATCCTACGTATACGCGTCTCATGTGCTGGCCGAAGAACTGGAAATAGAACACAGCGGAAATCCGGTTGATTTGAAGCGTTCCCGAACACTGGAGATAGAGGTATTTAACAAACGTGGCGAAAATCTCTGGCTGGAAGTAAGCACCACCTTCAATCGCGACGCCGACGGAAAGGCCACGGAAATTCTTGCCGTCGGCCGGAACATCACCCAGCGCAGATTGATGGAGCGGGCGCTTGCCGAAAGCGAACAGCGCTACCGGATGATCGTGGAAAACATGAATGAAATTATCTGGACGCTCGACCTCGATTTGCATTTTATCTACATCAGCCCCTCAAGCACACGCATGACGGGCTATACGCCGGATGAAGCGCGCCGCACTCCGCTGGATAAACTGCTCAAACCTGAAGCTTTCACGACGGCCACAAAGCGGCTGGCGGATGAACTGGCGCTGGAAGCCGGCGGAAAACCGTTTGATCCGCACCGGGCGATCATCCTTGAGCTGGAAGCGATACACAAAGACGGCAGCAGCCTCTGGCTGGAAATCTCCGGCACCTTTAACCGGGACAAAAACGGCCATATCGTTGAAATCGTGGTGGTGGGAAAGAATATCACGGAGCGAAAATTCGTGGAAAGCGAACTTCACGAAAGCGAAGAACGCTACCGCATGATCGTGGAAAATATTCACGAGGTCATCTGGACCACCGATCTGAACCTGAAGTACTCCTATATCAGCCCCTCGTGTTACTCCGTGACGGGATATACGCAAGACGAAATTAAAAATATTCCACTCGACAAGCTTTTGATGCCCTCCTCTCTGGCGCTGGCGCAAAAAGCGATCCTGGACGAGCTCGCGCTCGAAGAAAACGGCCGGCCGGTCGACCCGCACCGCTCTCGCACCATCGAACAGGAGCTTCGCCATAAAGACGGCAGCACCGTCTGGCTTGACGTTACGGCCGCCTTCACCCGCGATAAAAAAGGACGCCCCACCGGCATTTTAATGGCGGGACGCAATATCACGGAACGGAAAAAAGACAGCGTGGAAAAGCAGAAGCTCGAAGAACAGCTCAACCAGGCGCAAAAGATGGAAACCATCGGCCGCCTGGCCGGAGGCGTCGCTCACGACTTCAACAACATGCTCAGCGTGATTCTGGGATACGTCGATCTGGCCAAGCTTCGACTGGCCAAGCAGCATCCCGTCTTGAAAGATATTGCCGAAATCGAGAAAGCGGCCGTGCGCTCCCGCGACATCACCACACAACTGCTGGCGTTCTCCCGCAAGCAGATCATTGAACCCAAAATCATTGATCTCAATGAGATGGTGGCTCATACGCAAAAAGCGCTGATCCGCCTGATCGGCGAAGACATTGAGCTGAAAGTGGCGGCCGCGCGCCAGCTCTGGAGCGTCAAGGTCGACCCGTCGCAGGTTGAACAGATTCTGATCAATCTCGCCGTCAACGCCCGCGACGCCATGCCCAACGGCGGCAAACTGACCATTGAGACCAGCAACATCGCCATTGACGAATCGTATTGTGAAAATCACATCAGCGTCTCCCCCGGCGACTACGTCCGCCTCACCGTCAGCGACAACGGCACGGGCATGGACAAGGACACCATGCAGCACATCTTTGAGCCGTTTTTCACAACGAAGGAGGCGGGCAAGGGCACGGGACTGGGACTGGCTACGGTTTACGGCATTGTCAGGCAAAACGAAGGGTTCATCAATGTGTACAGCGAACCGGGGTATGGCACCGGCTTCAGCATTTATCTGCCGCGCACAAACGAATCGAAAGAAGAGAAAGAAGAAACGGACGAAGACGCCGAATTTACGGGCAAGGGAAACATCCTGCTTGTGGAAGATGACGCGATGGTGCTGCAAATTGCCAGAGGCATGCTTGAATCCATGGGGTTTACCGTCACCGCCATGAATGTTCCGCTGGAGGCCGTCTCCCTGTTTGAAAAGACCGCCCTGCCGTTTGATCTGGTGATTACCGACGTCATTATGCCTACGATGAGCGGTAAGGATTTAAGAGACAAACTCATGGCCGTGCGGCCGGATACGAAACTGTTGTTTATGTCCGGATACACCGCCGACGTCATTGCGCATCACGGCGTTCTGGAAGAAGGCGTGCATTTCCTGCAAAAACCCTTCACCCTGAAGTCGCTGGCCGGCAAAGTGCTGGAAGCCCTATCGTCCAAGACGCTCTAAAATTCGCCCATACCGGACGCACGCCTGACGCGGGCGTCCGGCGCAAGGCTCAGGTGGTTTTTTCCGCAGTAATCAGTTTGACAAAGCGGTTCTGTACCAGATAATTTTTGCCTTCAACCTCCAGACGGAAAAACGCTTCACGCGAATTGAGAAAGTCGGACAGGCGGGAATGGGTCTGGGGAAGAGCAAAGGAAACCTTTCCGCTGATGGTCCGTCCCGTGAGCAGATGGATAATCACCGGAACCTGTTTATAGCCGGGCATTTCATTATCGGCTTCATCCTCTTCGATATAGACCATCATGATGTTTTCCTTGCGCAGAAGGGCAATTTCGCCGTCATCGCATTCAAACGGAATATAATTTCTGTCCTTGGCAAGCAGTTCGGATACCAGCTCGCCCCCGTCGCGGAACGCCGATATGGCTGAAACGAAAAAATGACCGGTCATCTGCGTGTTTTCCGGAAAATAAACGATCGCCTTTTTCCTGATGGTTTCGACTTTCAGCTGCATCATTGCCTCCTCATATCATTAAATATTTTTTTAGCCTTCGTCATCCGACACCCCTTGTTCGTCATCCGCCATTCTCGCCCCCTCCATCAGAAGCGACATGGCGCTTTCAAAAATATTGCGCGGCGGAATCGCGTTGCAAGAGGTAATTTCAAATTCCCCGTCCTCCCAGGTCATCATCCGGAAAAAGGCATTTTGCCCCTGGGCATCCTGAGCCTGAGCGCAAATCACTTCTCCTTGCTGAATGTAGACCACCCCTTCCCTGCCGCCGGAATGCAGACGGATTTCGACATCTTTATCCGATGTGGTCAGACTTTGAATGATATCCGTGAAACTCATATCCCGGAGAGTACCGGTAATTCCTTTCTTGGTCCCCCGCGAACTTTTCAAGGCCAGAATATTGCGGATTTTGATCGACAGCAGTTCCGGATTGGGCGGCTTTTTGAAATAATCGTCCGCTCCCGCTTCGAGACATTGCGTGGCGAGCCTTTCGCCTTCTTCCCGGGTGACGAAAAAGAAAGGAAGATGAGCCGATGCGGAATTTTCGCGCAATGCCCGGCAGAAACGCAGGCCATCCGTTCCGGGCAGATGAACTTCTGAAATCACCAGATCCGTTCCCGAATCGAAAATGAGTTTCGAAGCCTCGCGGGCGTCGGCAACCCCGGCTACGTCATACCCGTCGTTCAAAAGCCTGAGCGTCAGAGCTGAATCCGGCGCATAATCCGGATCCACAACCAGAATGCGCCGGCGGGAACGCCCTATATCCTTCAAAAATTCTTCATCCCTGAGCACGCTCAAAAAAGCCTCCAGAAGAGACTTCTCGCCCATATCGTCTTGCGACACGGAAAGGACCTTTCGGACCTTGTCTATATCGCCTGCAACTTCCGGATCCGTCCTTTTTAATTCCAGATAATTTTGCACAAGCCCGAGAACGGCCGCCTCTGCGCCTTTCGTCCGCGGCAGCTGTTCTGCCGCTCCGAATATTTCATCCAGCGGATAAGGAGACGGCATATGCTCACAAATGAGTTTGCCGACATGCGGCGCGGACAGCCACGCCGCCAGCACAGCGCCGTCGACGGAAACGGCGGGCAGCCCCACGCGCATGGCCAGAAGCTTGCAATATCTTGCTTTCGTGATAATTTCAGCAAGGAGCGGATCCTGATCATTGAGCGTCTTGCGCACGATAAAGGCAACCAGCGACATCAGCGCCCCGCTCATCTGTGAATATGGATATTCCTGCGCCAGGAGCATGTTTCGAATATTGTAAAAAGACATTGCGGAAGGCGAAACAAAACGCGAAATTTGTTTCAGCCAGCTACCTTGGGGGCGAAACACGCGCCCGTTGGCAACCACCCTGTCCGCCGGTTCCTCTTCCATCGCCTTTGCGGCCTCTCTCGCGGAGGCTACCCACTGAATATTGGCATATCCTTCGCGCCGCAACAAAGTGATCAAGGCCCGAGATCGTTCCAGATCGGGCTCCATCAGCAATATCCGGCTGCCGCTTTTCGCTTCTTCTTCCAGTTCCAGCGATTCCCTGGCCTTCTTATCCTGGGAGACAATCGTAAACCCCTTGGGAACATGCAGCTCTCGCTCCGGAATATAGGGACGGCCCTTATAGTACACATCAATGGCCAGCCGGATTTCCGGCGTGGAGGCGACACGCATATCGATCTGAACCGATGTTAAGACATTCTTGCTCAGACTCTTCATAACGTCCGAATCGGCGGGATCGGAAACGGCCAGTTTCAGGGTATTGGTTTTTGCGTCATAGGCCAGGGGAAATACATGGAGCGATTCGGCTACTTTCAGCGGTATTCTTGAGCGGGCATTGTCCTCGGGCGCCTTGACCAAAAGCGGGCTGTATGGCCGCTGATACACTTCGGCCAGACTTTTCCCTAAAGCCTCATAATTCAAAAGCTTCAGGAAAACGATGGATTCTTCGAGCGTCATGCCGGACGTCAGAGCATAATCTTCGGCCCGCGCGATCATCTCGGATGTCAATCGTCCGGATTCGATCAGGTGTTTTTTCAACGTCACAGAATCGATCATCGCACCATCTCTCTGAGGTCACTCCATCTTTCCGAGGTAGATTTCCGCTTCTTCCTGAGTAATCACGCCGTCCGACAAAAGTTTTTTAATATGATCAACCATCGGCTGCATGCCGATGCCTTTGCCGGTTTGCATCACGGACACGATCTGGAAGGTTTTTCCTTCACGAATGAGATTTTGAATGGCCGTATTGCAGATCATTACTTCCACGGCCGCCACGCGGCCCTTCCGATCGGCCTTGCGCAGCAGGCTTTGCGAAACCACGCCGCGCAGGGATTCCCCCAGCATGGTGCGGATCTGCGCCTGCTGTGTCGTCGGAAAA
The DNA here is from genome assembly GCA_964525155.1 of uncultured Smithella sp. Classification (GTDB taxonomy): domain Bacteria; phylum Desulfobacterota; class Syntrophia; order Syntrophales; family Smithellaceae; genus UBA8904. The sequence goes on from CAZGDK010000003.1 coordinate 34,844, forward strand.
ACGTCGATAATGCGGTCTATCGTCTTGGGCGCGCTCGACGTATGCAGCGTTCCCAGCACCAGGAGCCCCGTTTCCGCCGCCGTCAGAGCCAGTTGAATCGTATCCAGATCGCGCATTTCCCCCACCAGAATGACGTCCGGGTCTTCACGCAGCGCCGCCTTGAGGCCTGTGGCGAAGTTTTCCATATGAAACCCCAGTTGCCGCTGATGGATCAGGCATTTCCCCCTGGGATGGATAAACTCGATGGGATCCTCCAGGGTAATAATGTGCGCATTTTTTTCCTTATTGATCAGATCGATCATTGCGGCAAGCGTCGTGGATTTTCCGGAACCGGTCGCGCCGGTCACCAGCACCAGGCCTTTCTTCAGACGCGCAAGCGCATAAACGGCATCCGGAATACCCAGTTCACGGAGCGTTTTGATATTGGTCGGAATCACGCGAAACGCGCCGGCATATCCGTTTCTTTCCATGAAGATATTGCCGCGATACCGGGCCACTCCCGCAAGTTCGTAAGCAAAATCGATGTCTTTTTTTAACTTGAGCAGTCCCAATGTTTTATCATCGAGCATTTCGAGAAGAAGGACTTCAACTTCCTCCAAAACCAGATCATGATACTGCGTTCGCTGGAGCTCGCCGTTTATGCGCAAAAGCGGCGGCTCGCCCACGCAGATATGCAAATCCGAGGCGCCGTAATCCAGAATCATTTTCAACAAAACGTCTATTTTCGCCATGGAATCCCTTTCAACTGCATTATTAGCCCCGCGACGGGAAAACGCGCTTCTGAAAGAATTTTTAAAGGGAACATTAATCGATCGGCAGTATAAAAAGAACGCCAGGGTAAGTCAACAACAAAGACCCGTTGTTTAACGTTCAAGCCAGCGCGCCATTTCTTTTTTCAACTGATCGAAAGCCCGCTCCAGTTCGGGCAGATAAACCAAAACGTCGCTCATGGAGCCTGCTTTACCCGCCTTTTCCATTTCAAAGGCCACGGCGCGCAGGGCTTCGCCGCAGACGTTGGCTGAAGCGCCCTTGATGCTGTGGGCCTGACGTCCGACGGCGGCGGCGTCTCCGGATTTGATGTAATCCTTTAAAGCGGCGATCTGACGCGGCGTATCGTCCAGGAAAATATCGACGATCTGCCTGGCAAGCTCCTTGTCATCCACCATGCGGGACACCAACTCCGCGTGGTCGAAGACCGGCAAACATGAAATGGCGCTTGGAGCGTTAAGCGCACCGGTTGTCCGTTCTTTCATCTCCAAGGACTCGCGGGGCAGCCATTTTTCAAGCGCTTCGGCCAGCGCGCCGGGCGCAATCGGCTTGCTTATGTAATCGTTCATGCCCGCTTCCAGGCAACGGTCCCGATCGCCCTGCATGGCATGGGCCGTCATGGCGATGATGGGAATTCGCGAGGCCCGAACTTTGAGAGACGCCGCACGATTGACGCCTTCCGGACCGGACTCCCGCGCCCAGGAGCGGATGCGCTCGGTCGCCGTAAGTCCGTCCATTTCCGGCATCTGAATATCCATAAGCACCAAATCGTAGGGAACGGTCTCCAGAGCACTGAGCGCCTCCGCGCCGTTGGCCACGGCGTCGGCGCGCAACCCCAGTTTTTTAAGAATGCCCAGCGCGACCTGTTGATTGGTAATATTGTCTTCAGCCATCAGGATGCGCGCTTTGCGGTCTTCAAACTGCCCCAGTTGCTCGCGAACCGTGTGGCGCGTAACGATGGGAGGCGGTTCATGTTCCGGTGCTTTTCGTTCGGACAGGGCAAGCGAAAATACGGATTTGAGCTCCTGGCGCCTGGCCGGTTTGGTCACATACGCCTCAAAGCCGATCTCTTGAAGCCGCCTGGCGTCGCCGCGCATTCCCAGGGACGTCAACAGGACCATGCGGACGGACGCCAGGCGCTCATCCGCCTTGATCAGACGGCCGACGGTTTCGCCGTCCATGCCCGGCATCTGCATGTCGATCACCACAATCCGGAAGGAATCGTTCTTATCGAACGCCTGAACCAGCGCCGCGATTGCGTCGGGTCCCCCCGCGACTTCGGACGGACGCATGCCCCAAGACGACGCGTAGGTGGTCAGAATCTCCCGGTTGGTGGCATTGTCGTCCACAATCAGTATGCGCACATCTTTCAGATTGGAAGGCTCGATACCGGTCATGCGCGCCGCATCCGCCTGCTTTCCGAAACGCGCCGTAAACCAGAATTCCGATCCCTTGCCTTCCTCGCTTTCCACGCCGGCGTCGCCGCCCAGAAGTCTGGCCAGTTGTCTGGAAATTACCAGCCCCAGACCGGTGCCGCCATACTGCCGCGTAGTGGATGCGTCCACCTGCGTAAACTTGTCAAACAGCATTCCAATCTTGCTTTGAGGAATGCCGATGCCCGTATCGCGCACCGTGAACCGCAGGCATGCGAATTTTTCACTTTCGTCCAAAAGCGACACACGAATGGCCACTTCGCCCCGGTGGGTAAATTTAACGGCATTGCCCACCAGATTGGTCAGGATCTGACGCAAGCGACCCGGATCGCCCCTGAGAAGCGTCGGCACATCGAGGTCGACAGAGCATAAAAGCTCCAATCCTTTCTCATGCGCCTGTATGGACATCGCGGAGGCGAAGTCTTCCAGAAGACTGAGCGCATCGAAGTCGAGTATTTCCAAATCCATTTTATTGGCTTCAATCTTGGAAAAATCGAGAATGTTGTTGATCAGGCCCAAGAGCGACTCGCCGCTGGCGCGGACGATTTCCGCATAGCGCCGCTGCTCTTCATTCAACGGAGTGTCCAGAAGAAGCCCCGTCATGCCGATCACACCGTTCATCGGCGTCCGTATCTCATGGCTCATATTGGCCAGAAACTCGCTTTTGGCGATGCTGGCCATCTGCGCCTGCACGGCCATCTCATTGGCTCGTCTGGTCGTCTCTTCAAGCTCGCGGTTCGATTGAATCAGCGTCTCTTCGACCTTTTTGCGCTCCGTAATATCCATCAGGAAATTCAGCGTGGCGGGCCTGCCCTCCCATTTGATCAGGACCGCGTTGAGCTCCACCCATCTTAATTCGCCGGTTTTGTTGATCACCCGGAAAGGATACCGCGTAATCACGGACTCTCCCAGAAGCCGTCTGCGATGGCGATCGATGATCATCTCCCGTTCGTCCGGATGAACAAAGTCGCTCAGGCGCAAGTCAGGCACTTCCTGTTCGGCGTACCCCAAAAATGTCAGCGTCATCGGGTTGAAAAAGACCATTTTCCCGTCTTGCAGGACAAAGATGGCCTCGTTGGCGTTTTCAAACAGATCGCGGTATTTTTGTTCATTTTCCCGAAGCGCGTCTTCCACCTTCTTGCGCATGTAAGCCGCGCCGATATGCGAGACAATGCCTTCCAAAAGCTCAACGGTCTCAAGGCTGAAGCTCCCTTTGCACCGGTCGTAGAATTGAACAAGCCCGACAATCTCATCCTTGCTGCGGATGGGCACCAGAGCCACGGACGTAAAACCGTGGCGGAAGCAAAGATTGCGCGTCCGTCCGGCGCGGCTTTCTTCCGCCGGCGTCCGGCCAATACAGGAAGCGTCGTTGATCCAGAAGCTGCCGCCCGGCGTCAGGTTCGCATATTGAGAATGGATGCCGCCTTCAATGACCATTCCACAAAGACAGGCCAGTTCGGGCCGTCCGTTTTGTTTCCGGCAGATCTTTTGGTCCGAGTCGCGCTCCAGCAGCGTATTTTCCGTTCGGAGAAATTCTTCCGGAAGCCCCATTTGAGCAGCGTACGGGAAGTCTTCACCCTGCCTGAGGCGAATGCCCACGGCATCGAATGTTGTCTTTGATCTCAACACATCGACAATCCGACGGATCGCCTCCGGGAAATCTTCCTGTTCGTTGAGGATCGATAAAACGTCCCGCCCCATTTCCTTGTATTTTTCCGCTCTCTTTCGTTCCGTTATATCGCGCGAAATACTCCGATACCCCACCGCCTTGCCCGAGGCGTCCCGCATCAGAGAGATGGATAATTCATAATCCCCTTTCGTCCCGTCTTTTCTGTTAACTTGCAATTCCACTGATTTGACCGGTTTTCCCGTCTTGTAAAGCTCCAGAAATACCTTGCGCGCCTTTTGTAGATTTTCTTCATCCTGAAAATCGCTGCCTTTCATCCCGACAAGTTCTTCACGGGAATACCCCAGATGTTGACACACGACGTCATTGACGAAGGTGTAAGTATTGTTCAGGTCTAGTTCCAGGTAACCATCCTGAATCGTTTCAATGATGGTGCGGTAGCGCTCTTCCGACTGGCGGATGACGTCGTCGATTTTCCTTCGTTCCGTAACATCGCGAAGAACGCCCCGAAACCCTGTCGGTTGATTGTTTTTGTCCCGGATCAGACTGATGGACGCTTCCAGATGTTTTTGTGTTCCGTCAAGCGCTTTGATTCGATAGGAAACCTCCTTGACGGATTCTCCCGTAACGTAAACGTTGTTGTAGATTTGAAGAATCTCGCTAACCCGGCTCTTTTCCTCATCCAGTAAATCAATGGATCGTTTGCCCATCAATTGTTCCGGAGTTCCCCCGTGAATCCGGCAAAACGCGTCATTGAAAAACGTGATATGGCCTTTGAGATCAACTTCCGCGTAGGCGTCTTCGATATTATCCAGGATTGTGCGGTACTTTTCTTCGCTCTGGCGGACGGCCTCCACCATCTGTTTGCGTTCGGTGATGTCGCGGGAAATACAGCGGAAACCCGTGATCTGCCCCTGCTGATCCCTCATGGGCGATACCGATAATTCATAGTCGCCAACCGTTCCGTCTTTGCGGACAGCCTCAATCTCAAGCGCTTTCAGGGCTTTGCCCGTCATGTATACTTCGGTAAACGCCTTCACGGATTTCTCGGCGCTTTTTTTCGTATTCAGTTTGTGGAAATCCATGCCGATGAGTTCTTCGCGGGAATAGCCCATGTGCCCGCAAATCACATCATTGACAAAGGTCCAGTTGCCCAGGAGATCGACTTCGACATAGCCGTCCCCAATGGTTTCGATGATGGTGCGATAGCGCTCTTCAGAGGCCCGCAGCTCTTTTTCCATCTGCTTGCGTTCGGTGACATCGCGCGATACGCCCCGGTAACCGATTGGCGCACCCCCGGCATCCCGGATCAAATCGACGGAGAGCTCATAGATGCCGCGGGAACCGTCCTTTCGGATCATTTCCGACTCCAGTATTTTGATGGGGGTTCCCGTTTTGTAGAGGTTATGATAGGCTTCATAGGTTTTCTTCCTTCCCGCTTCATCCTGAAAAACGGTGCTTCTCGTCCCGATCAGCTCTTCCCGCGAGTATCCGAGATGCCTGCACACGGTATCGTTGACAAAGGTGATGTAGCCGTTCAAATCATTTTCAAAGTAGGCTTCCTGCATGTTTTCCAGTATGGTCCGATGCCGTTCCTCGCTCATGCGAAGCTGTTCCCGGTCTTTGACGCGTTCGGTGACATCGCGCGACACGCCGCGAAAACCGATCGGTTTGCCTTCAATGTCGTGCATCAGGGATACGGTCACTTCCCCGATGTGCTGCGTCCCGTCCTTGCGAATGAAAACGGCTTCATATCGTCTTGATGATTGTCCGTTTTTGTATACGTCAGCGTAGACATCCCGGATTTTATCGGCCGTGGCGTAATCGGTAAACTGCTGAAAACTCGATCCGATGATCTCTTCGCGGAGGCAGTCCACATCGCGGCATACCGTGTCATTCACAAAGGTGAAACAACCTTTCAGATCAACTTCGAAATAACCTTCATCAATGTCTTCCAGAATGGTCCGGTAGCGCTTTTCACTTTGCTGAAGCGCATTTTCCATTTTCTTGCTTTCAGTCACATCGCGCGACACACCGGCAAAACCGATCGTCTCTCCGGCGGCATTGCGGATCACATTGGCTGAAAGTTCATAAACCCCGATCGAACCGTCTTTTCTTATCACCTTTTCTTCAATGGCCCGGATCGGCTGCCCGGTCCGATACAGATCGTTAAAGGCATCCAGAATGATCTTTTGGCTGTCTTCATGGACAAAGCGTATATGGTTCATGCCCATCAATTCTTCTTTATTGTAAAGAAGATGCCGGGTAATACTCTGATTAAAAAACGTGAGTGTGCCTTTCAGGTCCGTCTCAAAGTATGCTTCCTGCATTCCGTCAAATATATTGCGGTATCTTTCCTCGGATTGACGGATATGCTCTTCCATTTGTTTTCGTTCGGTAACGTCGCGGGAAACGCCGCGAAAACCGGTTGGCCGGCCGCTTGCGTCTCTGATTAATGATGCCGTGACTTCAATTTGCCGCGTGGTTCCGTCCTTGCGAATAATCTTATAATCAATGAGCGAGCTGGGTTTGCTTGTTTTGTAAATTTCGACATAGGCGTCGTGCGCTATTTTGGCGTTGGCTTCATCCGTGTATTGCCGGTTGTTCATCCCCATTAATTCTTCCCGGGGATAACCGTGAATCCGGCAGACGGCATCGTTGAAAAACGTGAAATTACCGGCCAGGTCAATTTCATAATAGCCGTCTTGAATATCATGAAGAATGCTTTGATACCTCTCTACGCTTTCGCAAACGGCTTCGAGAGTCTGTTTTTGTTTCTTCCTGGACATTGCAGCGTCTTGCGCCCTGTTTATGGCAGGGCACAATCGAGACAGGTTGCTTTTCAAAATAAAGTCACAAGCGCCCGAACGCATGCATTGTGCGACAGCTTCGACGCCTGTGGCGCCTGCGACAACAATCAGGGGAATGTCGGCATTCGCCGCCTTCAAGACATCGAGCGCGGACAATACGTTAATTCTCGGCAGCTTATAATCGCACAGGATAATATCCCATGGTTTCTCCCGAAGCGCTTTTTCCATGGCTGCGGCGGTTTTCACCTGCTCATAGACCGGATCGTAGCCGCCTTTTTTCACTGCCCCGATAATTTTGGGCACATCCTCGGACGTCCCGGCGATTAATACACGCACAGTGGCCAGTCTCTTTTTGACACCCGGTAAATCACGGCGCGGTGGAGAACTTCGCTTATCCGGCATTGACGCTTCGTCTCCTCATGCAGAAATGAAAATTAAAGACGTTCACCATGACTCGAATGTCCCATCATGCTGAATATTCTAAAGACTTCGTCTCATTGGGAATATATCGGATGTTTCAGTGAAAAACTAAAAAACCATGAAGAATTCAGAAGCACAATCCCTTGGCGTTGGCAATTTCCAGCACACGGCAGTTGCCCAGCGCACACGCTTTTTTGGCATCCAGACAACCGCGCTCATTATCTCCTTGATTTATAAAGATAATTCCCCGGTTGTTGTAGGCGTCGGCGTAAGCATCATTGAGGCGGATGGCCTGGTTGAAATCTACCAGGGCCTCCTGCTGCCTGCCTAACATCATGTAGGTGCTTCCCCGGTTGTTATAGGCATCGACATAATCGTCTTTCAGGCTTAGCGCCTTGTTGAAATCCTTTAAAGCCTCCTGATACAGACCAAACGTGACGTACGTGCTGCCCCGGTTATAGTAGGCGTCTACATAATCGTCTTTGAGGCGGATGGCTTCATTGAAATGTTCGATCACATCCTTCGTTTTTCCTTCGGCAAACAGAGCATTGGCCAGATTGTGGTGCGCGATATAGTTGTCTTTGGTAACCCGCAGCGCATGGCCAAACAGAGAGATGCTGTTTTTCCAAACCTGGGATTGCTGCCAGGCGACAAATGACCAGACGGCAAGGATCAGTACGCCAGCCGGTATAATTATCGCTTTGCGCGGATTTTCGTTTTTGATGAATGACGGAAGCCCCCAGGCCAGCATGACGGCAAGGCCTATGGATGGCAGGTAGTGGTAGCGGTCGGCCATCGAGTATTGCGCGGCATACGTGACATCAATAATGCCGAGAACCGGCAGGATGGTGATCCCAAACCACAGCCACCCCATCAGCAGATACGGCATGCGCTTTACGGCGGCAACAACTAACGCGCTTGCGACAAGAATCAGCGCAAGGGCGCCCAAGACCTGCCAGACCGGAAACGGATTGAAGAGAGGATAAAAAACAGCCATTTTTCCGGGCCAGAGCGTTTTTGCCAGATACATCACAAAATAAACGGGAGCATTGGCCAGCCTGGAAAGAAGCGAAAACCCCTGAGACGCGCCTTTCAGGGAGGTGTCCGACGAAGGAATGATGGTGACAATCACAATAAAAAGTGAAAGAAGGAAAAACGGCGCTTTCTCCTTCAATTGCCACAGGGGGATGATCCCGGCAATCCGGCGCTCTGGCTGTGTTTTTTCAAGGGCCGGCGCCGTATTTTTCTTTTGCTCTTCTTTGGACGATCTGGCTTTCTTTTTCCCTTGTGAAAGAGAAACGGGCGCGGCATTGATCGGAGGGCATGCGGTCTTGCGCGATAAAAGACGATTGAGCGGCCAGTAATCCAGAAGAATCATCACCGCGGGAAGCGTCACCGCCATGGGTTTGCTCATCAGCGCGCAGGCAAAAAACAGCAAAACAGGCAGATACCGTTTCAGATTCGGTTTTTCCGTGTAATAGACATAAAAGCACAATGTCAGCATCCAGAAAAACGCGCTTAAGACATCTTTGCGCTCGGCAATCCAGACCACCGATTCCACATGCAGCGGATGGAGCGCAAAAAGCGCCGCAACAAAAGCGCCTTGCCAGATTTGGCCGGTCATGCGATTAAAAAGCCAGAAGAGCAGCAGCACGCTCATGAGATGCAAAATCAGGTTGGTGATATGAAACCCGCCTGCGTTAAGACCGTGCAGCTGATAATCGGCCATGTAAGACAGCCAGACCAGCGGATTCCAGAAATGAAAATATTTTGTCGTAAACGCCCAGACAACGCTCTTTGCCGTGATTCCGGACTGAATATCCATGTTTCCCGTCACGTAAACATTGTCATCGAAATTAACGAAGTCAAACTGATGCACCTGCCCGTACACGGCAAGCGTGGCAATCGTTAAGACAACGTAGACAATGAATTTCCGTTTCAGGGTGCTGATACTCAACATATTGAACATTACCGGCAGCGTTTCCTTACAAGCGCCCGCGTCAATCCCGTTTTCAAATTTCTTTTGCTTATAGTACAGGTGCGGGAAAAATATCTACAAAAATAATCAAATGGCGCGGCCCGGAAAATGTGCCCGACTGTTTTTGAGATAAGATATTGACATTGAATTCCCGATCACATAAGACGTCTCGCGGAGTTCGTATCATGAATCATTTATCTTTTATATTTTCCCGCCGCTTCGCCGCGGCTCTTGCCGGGATTTTTGCCCTGCTCTTTTCGGCAACGGCCTTTGCCGAGGAAAACATTGCCGCCTACCCGCTTCTGCCCAAAGGCTACAAGTCGATCCGCGTTTTCGACAGTCAGGGGCGTTACGCTGGCCGGATTCTTCCGGCCGCACGCTACTGGACGCCCGTCGATCAGATTCCCGTTTTTCTGCAGCAGGCCCTCATCGCCATTGAGGATGAACGCTTTTACGAACACAGCGGCATCGACATGCGCGGGATCGCGCGCGCTCTGGTGAAGGATGTGATGAAAGGACGCATGGCCGAAGGCGGTTCGACCATCACCCAGCAGCTCATCAAAAACAAGTATTTTCACGGCGAGAAAACCATCGAGCGAAAAGTCCGCGAAGGGTTTCTGGCGATGGAATATGAAGAGAAATACACCAAGAAACAGATTCTGGAGATGTATTTCAACGAAGTCTATTTCGGCAACGGCGCCTGGGGCATTGCTCAGGCAGCAAGGCTTTATTTCGATAAAACACCGTCGGATTTAAATGAACTGGAATGCCTGCTTCTGGCCGCCACACCCAAAGCGCCTTCCTTGTGCAATCCGCTGGGCGATCAAATGCGTCTGGGCAAGCGCAAAAGCCAGATTCTTGCCAGAATGGTGGAGTTGAAGATGATTACGGCCGCCAAAGCCAAAACTCTGCGCTCCCGCAAGGTCAACGTCATCAAACCGGGAGAAGCGGCCTCTTATCTGGCTCACATACGCTATAAACTGAGTGAACAGTACGGTCCGGACATCATTGAACAGGGCGGACTGGACGTTATCTCCGCCATGGATCTGTCGCTCCAGCGGCTGGCTGAAAAAATTCTGACGGACAGCGTCCGGCGCATGAATCCCGAACTTCAGGGCGCGCTTCTGGCCCTTGATCCGCGGACGGGCAACGTCCTTGCCGCCGCGGGCGGCGTTGATTTTGTCAAAAATCCCTACGACCGAGCTTTTTTTGCCAAACGCCAGCCGGGCTCGGCGATCAAACCGCTGATTTATGCGGCCGCGCTGGATAAGGGATTCACGGCGGGCGCCATTTTTAACGATGACCCCGTAACGTACGACCGGGGTTATGGTCCCGGATGGACGCCCAAAAATTATAATCACAAGTATTCAGGTGATTTAAGCCTGCGCGAGGCTCTGGCCCATTCCAACAATGTCATAGCCGTAAAACTGCTCGACGCCATCGGCATTCCCTACTTTGAAGAATTTGCCACGCGGATGGGACTGCCGCTTCGCCCTTCGAACAATCTTTCTCTGGCGCTCGGCACGGAAGAGGTGACCCTGCATGATCTGGTTGCGGCCTACGCACCCTTCGCCAATGGCGGCGTCAAACCGCTATCCAGAACGATTCTTCGCGTCTATCATCGCAACCGCAAAACCTGGACGGAAACCCCCGCATCGGAAATAAGCGTCATGTCTCCCGCCGCCGCATTTGTGACAACCCAGATGCTCAAAGACGTGCTTGACTATGGCACGGCCCGTGGACTGAAAAAATTCAGCCAGAAGCGGCCCGCCGCTGGAAAAACGGGCACAACCGACGATTACCGCGACGCCTGGTTCATCGGCTATACGCCGCAGCTTGTCGCTGGCGTCTGGGTCGGATACGACAAACCCAGGCCCGGCGGTCCCGGTTTTTCCGGTGGGGCCATCTGCGCTCCCATCTGGGGCGGATTCATGCGCGGCGCGCTGGCCAAAAAAGAGGTTGTTGATTTTCAGCAGCCCGATACGGTTGTATCCGTGATGATCGATCCGGAAACCAATGAACTGGCGACGCCCGACTGCCCTGAAAAACGCATGGAATATTACGTCGCGGGCACGGAGCCGGTCATCCCCTGCCCGCTGCATAAAACGCCGGAAGACGAACCGGCGAAGTCCGATCAAGCCGATGATGAACAACAAGACGAAACGCCGGATGAAACTAAGCCGGATGCGTCACTGCCTGCCGTGCCCTAGACGAATGCAGGTCTTTCCATTTCCATTCATTGCTTATTTTTCAGTTGCTGCCTGGAAGGGGGTTGCAAACTTCCAGGCAGCTTCCTCACTTAGACCATTGGGGGAGGTCTAAAAAAAACACGTAGACAACAGCGTATTTCCCTGCTGAAACATTTTACAGCCCTTCTCCAAGGCAAGACACATGCCATCATTGGCTTAAACAACACAAGTAATTGATATATTAATTGATATATAAATAATAGATATTAATATTAATTTTTTACTGGAATTAAAGTCCCATAAATGTTTCAATGGTCCTGCACAATAGGCATTTAATGGAACATTTCAGGGACTTTTTCTGTAGAGCTCCGGAAAGATAAAACAAGATGGATGATTTAAATTTAAACGAACCCCTTGCGGATAAACCGAAAGCCGAAACAGACTTTTTTCAGTATATCAAGGAAAATACGACGCTGGATTTTCGCAGAGCCTTCACCGGCAAATTCGATCTGGCAACATCCATATCTCCTTACGACAACATTCGATACTGGATGGAATTCACAAAGAAGTCGTCACAGGAATGGCATAAATTCATGCATGGATCGGCCTCCATCGACACATCCGTTATTCCTCCGGCCATTCTGGCCAGCTGGCAGCGCAGCAGGGATGCCAAATTGAATCCAGCGGGCGAACCGCAAAATAAAATCCTGGCGGGCGACGCCCTGGAACAACTGCTTGACGACAATAAGCTGTTAATCGAGACCAGCCGGCCTTTCTTAAACAGGCTTTTCCAGTCCATGAAGACCAGCAGTTTCGACGTATCCCTTTTTGACCGCAACGGCTATCTCCTGCAGGTCATGCAGGATGAGCGCTACGTGGACATCAACAGTCAATATAAATGGTATCCGGGCGTTTTGTGGTCGGAGGAATACGGCGGCAGCAATGTCGTATCATCGGTATTAGAGCAAAAAAAACCGGTTCAGATCATCGGTCCCCAGCATTATCGGCAATGGTGCCACATCGTCACCGGATCGGGCGCGCCGATCATCGATCCGGACGGAGAAATCATCGGAGGCATCGCAATTGTCACGCTTTTATTCGCCACACATCCTCATACGCTGGGCATGGCCATCTCCGCAGCCCAGGCCATCGAAAATGAAATGAGGGTGCAAAATGCCTACAGCCTGCAAAAAGCGATTATCGCTTCAATCCCCGAAGCCCTGATCGCCATTAATGTTGAAGGCCGGATTACCGCCATCAATAAACGCGCGCAAAAAATGTTCGGCCTGGACGACCGGGATGTCACAGGGCAAATTCTTCGGGACATCTATCCGGACAAAGAGAACCTTCCGTTTCTGAATATGATCGCCCGGCAAGAATCCTTAATCGATGCGGAGGTGAGAATTCTTTCCCCAAAAGGCTCCGGCGACTACACGCTGACCTGTAACAGCACGTTTTCTTCCGACGGGTCGGTGATCGGCAAAATTCTGATTTTTTCCGAGATACAGAGAATCAAATCCCTGGTGAACAAATTTGTCGGCGCCAAGGCCAATCTGCATTTTCCCGACATTCATGGCAACAACAGCGTATTCAAAAGCATTATTGAAGAAGCCCGCATGATCTCCAAAAGATCCTCAAACGTCCTGCTTCTGGGAGAAAGCGGCACGGGAAAAGACATTGTGGCCCAGGCGATTCATAATGCCTCTCCGCGCAAAAACGGCCCTTATGTAGCCATCAACTGCGCGGCGATCCCCCGCGATCTGATCGCCAGCGAACTGTTCGGGCACGAAGAAGGGGCTTTTACGGGATCGCGCCGCGGCGGCAATCAGGGCAAATTCGAACTGGCCGACGGAGGTACGATCTTTCTGGACGAAATCGCCGAAACGCCGATGGAGACCCAAGCCGCGCTTCTGCGGGTCATCGAAGACAAGCATATTCTCCGCATCGGATCGAACAAGGTCCGCGCCGTTGATGTCCGGATCATCGCCGCCACCAACAAAGACCTGATCGAGGAAGTAAGCCTGGGAAATTTCCGCAAAGACCTCTACTATCGCCTCAATGTCTTCAATATTTATCTGCCGCCGCTTCGCGAAAGACCGGAAGACATCCCCCTGCTGGTCGATGTCTTTCTCAGAAAATACGAAGCCTCTCTGGGCAAAACCATCACCTCGGTGGATGAAAAGGTCTGGGAGATTTTCCTGCAGCATCCCTGGCCGGGTAATGTGCGGGAGCTTCAAAATGTCGTGGAACGGATGGTGAATCACGCTTCTTCAGACCGGCTGACCGCCCATCTCATTCCGACGGAAATCATCGACTCCCGCCGCACACGCCACCGAAAACTGGAGCTGGTGTCGCCGGAAGACACGGAACAAACGCTGATTCGCCATATGCTGGGCCTGAAGCTAAGCAAAAACAACATTGCCCAACAACTGGGCATATCCCGAACCACATTATTCCGGAAACTGAAGAAATACGGTCTAACAAGAAAATATACCGTTAAATCCGTTCACTCGATTTCGTAGCAGGCCAGAATTTCCCCGAAGTACATCGTATGGTAATCCTTTTGCGGGTAAAAGGCCTGATCGTAGTTTTTATCCAGAAGCTCGGACCTCATGGGCATTTTCAGGACGATTTTGCATTCATATTGAATCCCCGGCGCATGGATAATGGGCGAGGTCACTTTTTGCCCGTTTGCCGTCTTCAGATTGCATTCCTTAAACTTGTCCACATCGCGGCCGGACTTCGTTCCGCAAAAAGCGACTTCCTTCTTCATATCGCCGGAAGGAATCGTCACCGTAAAATCGGCGGCTTTTTCCATGATGCCGAAGGTGTGCCGTGAATCGCGCACCGCCACCATCAGAATCGGCTTCTGCCAGATAAAGCCGATCGTGGCCCAGCCGATGGTCATCGTGTTTAAGGCATCGCCTGCTTTTACCGTCAGAAACGCCCCTTTTCTGATCCCGCGCATCGCCTCGTCGGCAACAGCCATATAATTTAGCTCTTTCATATATTAATCCTTTTCTACATTACGAATTGACGCGTAGGGAACGGTCGCGACCGTTCCCTACCAAATATTACATCCCCGGAGGATCTTCCGTGTCGAGGGCATGAACAATATGTTGATTGAATCGTTGTTTGATGGTTCCGAAGGTATCCCTGTTCTTTTTAAACGTTTTGGCAAAAGCAAAAGACTCCGCCATCAGCTCTTCGAGATTGGCGCACGCTTTCACAATAATGTGATGTTTCTCCAATTCCGGCGCGCCATAGCGGTTTCCGCTCAGCTGCATCTCCACCAGCTTGTATGTGGGAACGGCTTTTTTCAAAAACTCGTTCATCCCGGTGCGAAACGGAATGCCGACGTTCACTTCCGGGAAACAGAAGAAGCCGCGGTCGGACCGCATGAAGCGAAAATCGCACGCGCACGAAAGAATCGATCCGTTGCCGAATGCATGGCCGTTGATGGCGGCAATAACGGGAATAGGCATCGTCAGCAGTTTTTTAAAAACGCCGTTCATGCCGATCACAAAATCGTCGACCGATTGCTTATCTTTTTCCTGCAATCTCTGCATGATCCATTCGACATCGACGCCCTGGGAGAAATTCTTTTCATCGCCGGATGTAATAATCAGCGCCGTAACGGACGTATCCGCCACAATTTCGTCCAAAAGGGTGTTGAACGTCTCAGCAAAAGCCTTGTTCTGCCGATTTTCACCGTTGGTCATCGAGAGAATGGCCACATCTTCCTTTTTTGTCCAACTCATGATCGCCATGTTTTTCTACCTCCAAACATTTTGCCAAACCATAGTCACCTTGACGGAAGAGGTCAAGCGATAAAAAAGTACGAAATAATCAAAATGATTGCTCCAGCAAAAAGTCACAAGACCGTGCCTTGTGCGCTCGTTTTTCAATGATCGATCTGGACATTGCCTTTCTTGACATCATATCTATTATACTATATTATATTACAAAATATTCGCTTCATATAAGAAAGGACGCTTTATGGGGAAAAATATCAGTATTTATCTGGATGACAAGCTGCTCAATATGGTCGCTTCTTCCGGGAAGAAACCTTCAGAAATCATACAGGATGCTTTAAAAAGATATTTTATGACGGATCAGCGCAAACAGGCTTTTGAACAATTTGCCAAAGCCTCGCAGGATTTGGGACAGTCGCAGGATTTAAAAAAGGTCATCGAAGACTGGAAAACCGACCGGGAGAACGACCGATGGTAGGCCTGGATACCGGTTTTTTTATTGCTCACATCAACGGCGAGCCGGCTGCTTTATCTTTCTGGAATGAACTTGCCCAATCCGATTTGCCGCCGGTAGTGTCGCTTTTAACCATCGGCGAACTTCTTTACATCGGGCACCGCCTCAATAAACCTGCTGTTACCAGGAAGGTTGTCGAATCTATCCACATGGCAACCAATGTTTTGTCTATCGATCTGGATATTGTCGACAAAGCGGCGACACTCAAAGCGGGAAGAGGCATGCCGTATATTGATGCTCTTATTTTCGCCACCTTTTTAAAAGCCGGTTGCACTGAAATCCACACCACCGATAAAAAACACTTCTCCGGAATTCACATGAAGGGCGTGAAACTCGTCTTTCATGAAACATGATGCGAGGTTGAAACATGGCCGTTTTCTTTGAACCGGTAAGAGGCAGAGAAAAACCTTATATCGTATCGCTGCAAAATATTCTGGCTCAATTCGGAACGCCCTTTATGCCGGGAGACCGTGTCGGCATCAAGCTGCACTGGGGCGAACGGGGCAACGAGGGCTTTCTTCCACCCGACTACGCCAGGGAAATTGCCCGCTGGCTGATCGTCCGCGGGATAAAGCCGTTTGTGTTCGACACGACGGTTCTGTATTCCGGCGGCCGACGCACGGCGGCCGACTCCCTTAAAACCGCCGCCGAACACGGCTACTCGCCCGATTTTCTCGGATGCCCGGTTGTGATTGCCGACGGGATGGACGGCCGCAACGTTACAACTCTTCCCGGCTTCAAGTACTTCCCGACCGTCGAAGTCGGCAATGTATTTGACCTGGCCAACGGATTTTTCATCTTTTCCCACGTCAAGGGCCATCTCGCATCTTTGTTCGGCGGAGCCATCAAGAATCTGTCCATGGGCTTTGCCTCACGCGCCCAGAAACAGCGGATGCACGCAGATTATCATCCGGCGCTCAATGAACAGCTTTGCACCCGCTGCGGCATTTGCGCCGATGTCTGCCCGACGCAGGCGGCAACCATGACTTGGCCTTCTTATCCCCAATACGATCTGGAAAAATGCATCGGCTGCGCGCAGTGTATCGCCATGTGCCCTAAACAGGCCCTGGAAATCTCCTGGGACTGCGACGCCGTTGTGTTTCAGGAAAAGCTTGTGGAAACCGCCGCCGCCGTCTGGAAAAAAATTCAGGGAAAAGCCGTGTGCCTAAACGCGCTGATCAATATCGTAGCCGACTGCGATTGCCTGCCGGGAGACAACCCCGTGGTCAGCCCGGACATCGGCTTTATCGGAGGGGTTGATCCGGTGGAACTCGATGCCGAATCGCTAAGCCTCATCGGCCCGGATGTTTTTGAAAACATCCATCCCGGTATTCCCTGGCAGCGCCAGTTTTCCTACGCCAGGGAGATTGGATTTGGCAGGAATTCAAAACTCGGTTAAAAGATCAAAAAAATGCCGGCCCGTTTCGGGTCGGCATTTTTCGATGTTCTCCATTTACCTTCCGCGATATTGTTTGCTAATTTCCAGGAGACTGCCGCACAACCTGAGCCAGCTCGTGTTTTTCAAATAATTTTTCGATGGCGTCGCCCAGCGCGTACGCGGCCTGTTCCCCCATGCGGTCTTCTGAAAACACCATGTGCTCCAGCGAGGTTGTCGCCACCACGGTGGATTTGTGCAATATTTTTCTGGAGGCCGTATCCGCCACGCAAATGGTCATTTTTATTTTTGTGGTGTAGGCGTTGGTGGGAAAAGCGCGCCGACAGGTGATTTCGATCTCCTCGATGGCGCCGCCGATCAGAATTTTGCTGTTGGCAACCCGCGGAATGGTCGATTCGCTCAAATTCCAGCGATCGAGAACGCCCGACACATTATACCCCGCCTTGCGCAAATAATTCCGGACGCCATCGGCTACGGCCTCGGTCGGACGTTTCTGTCTGGGCAGCACCAGGACTTTCATCCCGTCTTTTTCGATGACCCGTCCGATCACCAGCGCATCGTCAACCTGACGCAGATCGGAAAATTCAGCCACGGCAATGATGGATTGCAGCGCCTTTTGATCCGGACTGAGGTAGATCGGCACGACGGCCTGGGCGGCGTCATAATTCATGTCGATGGTGTAAATCGACGGCGCGGCGCACCCCCAGAGACTGAAAACGAGCAGGCCAAGAAATACCGGAACACAGAATCGAAGCTTTTTCATCGGGTCCTCCTTCAAGATCAATACACCCTAAAGGGCGTGAACAAACAAACCGCTGCGCAGCTTAGGTTCAAACCAGGTCGATTTGGGCGGCATGATTTTGCCCGCGTCGGCCACTTTCATAATCTGTTCCATGGTGGTGGGATGCAGCGAAAACGCCACGGCATAGCCGTCCTGATTCACCAGTTTTTCCAGTTCCGCCATGCCGCGGATGCCGCCGATAAATTTAATGCGGTCATCGGTGCGCGGATCGGCAATACCCAGCACGGGCGCCAGCAGATGGTCCTGCAAAATGGCCGCATCCAGACTGGCCACCGGATCGTTGGCGTCGTACACGCCTTCTTTAACGGTGATGCAGTGCCATTTGCCGCCGATAAACATGCCAAAGCAATGCAGACGGCGCGGTGACTTGTCGGCAAAGTTTTCCGTCACGGTGAATTTCTCGCTGATCTTCGCGATAAACTGCGCGGGGGTCAGGCCATGCAGGTCTTTAACGGCGCGGTTGTAATCCATCACTTTCAACTGCTGATGCGGAAAGAAGACGGCGAGCACCATGTCGGATTCCTGCGCCACGCCCGCCTTGCGGCGATTTCTGGCCACGGTCGCTCCCGCGGCGGCGCGGTGATGCCCGTCGGCGATATAAAGGGCTTTTACTTGAGCAAATTCGTTTTTGATCTCTTCAAGCTGCTTTGCGTCGGAAATCAGCCACGCCGTGTGAATCACGCCGTCTTCCGCCGTGAAATCATATTCGGGCTTTCCGGCGACGGCCGCATTCACAATGTCGTCAATGCGGGGGCGCGCCACATAACTGATGAACACGGGGCCGGTTTGCGCGCCGACGGTATCGACATGGCTGATGCGGTCTTGTTCCTTGTCTTTCCGGGTCAACTCATGTTTCTTGATGATGCCCGCGTCATATTCGGCGGCGCTCATCACGCCCACAAGACCGGTTTGAATCTGCCTGCCCATCTGCTGGCGGTAGACGTAATAGCAGGGAGACGCATCCTGCATCAAAATGCCGTCTTCGCGCAGCTTGGTAAAATTGCGTTTGGCGGTCTGATAAATGAGGGCGTCGTCGGAGGTCGTCCCGTCCGGCACGTCGATTTCCGATTTCTCCACATGCATGAAACTCAGCGGCTTGCCGGCCACCGCTTTTTGTCCTTCTTCGCGCGTCATAACATCATAGGGCAGAGCCGCAACGTCGGACGCATATTTCGCCTGCGGACGAACCGCTTGAAAAGGTAATACAAGCGCCATAATTTTTCTCCTGTCAGAAATTACTGTTGCGCTGCTAGTAACACAATGGCATAATCCGGGCAATATCAAATTGAGGATCTTTTTTATCCGTCGGAAAGGCTTGACATCATGAGTAACACGCTTGTTTTTATCCATGGCCTGGAAAGCACGTCTCAGGGAAACAAGGCCCAGTACTTTCGCAAACTCTTTCCGGAAATGATTATTGAGGACTATACGGGCGATTTTAAAACCCGCATGAACAAACTGACAAACGTTCTGGAAGGCAAAGACGACCTGATTCTGGTGGGATCAAGCTACGGCGGGCTGATGGCGGCGCAATACGCGCGCGATCATGAAAAGCGCGTTAAAAAGTTGATCCTCATTGCGCCCGCCCTCATTCTGGAAGGATTTGACAAAGCCCCGGCAAAGCCGCTTGAAATGCCGGTTATCCTTTATCACGGAACAAGAGACGATGTTGTCGACCCCGATGCGGTCAAGGCCATTGCCGAAAAAGCGTTTGCCCGCCTGGAGCACCATTTCGTAGACGACGATCATCCCCTGAATACGGTCTTTCCGACACTTAACTGGCCCGCGCTCCTGGAAGAGGCTTAATGAAAACCTAACAGCCTAACATCCTAACATTCTACAGCTTGATAGCCTTTTTTCTCATTCAGTCATTAAAGAAATCCTCAACCAGCTCCAGATACTCGGAAAGGAGCTTGTGGCTGACGACAAAAATGTGACCGATGTTTTTTTCAATGGTTCGGTTAAGATGTTCGCTTGTGTAGCGGACGTTTCCATCGTCAATCATCCCCCAGCTTTCTCCGGCAACGCAGGAACCCGGCGGCGCGATGGGATCACGCGATCCCCGGTAGTCAAAAATCCGGACCCCCGCCCTTTTGAGCGCGCTCATATCAACGGGCTTGCCGTTTAATTTATCAACCATTGAAGGAAGGCAATACCGGCCCTCAAATATCTGATTGTCGAGAAATATATTTTGAATCCACTGAATATGGGCGCTTACGGGAAATTTGGTTCCGTGCGTGAGCCAGTAAAGAAAAGGCGCGGCATCAACAATCGATTCCCGAATTTCAGCGCGTCCATAAAATCCGAGGACGACAGTGTATTGAACGCCCGGTTGAATCTCGTTCATGCCCGATTCGATCACCTGGGGCGGAACGTTGACGGCGCCGAACAGCTCCTGAATCAGATAGGGATCATAATCGCGACGGATAAGCGACCGAATCGCCCTGTGTCCGCTTTCGTCATCGTCAAACTTCACCGGTGAGGCCATCAGCGCCACTTTCTTCACATCCATCGGCTTGCCGGCAATCATCAGTTCCTCCGCCCGCCTGGCCAGATACGGAAGAATAATCGTGCCCCCCATGCAATAGGCCATGATGTAGATTTCTTCTTCGGGATGTTCTTTTTTTATCAGGCCCAAAAACCGGTCGGGAATAACTTTCCCGTAAAATTCAAGCCCCAGTTGTGTTTCATCCCACCCCGGATCGCCATGGTCCGCCAGGTAAACCCGAAACCCCTGCTTGAGCATGGCTTCCACCACTGATTTACCGGGCGCCAGATCAAACAGTTCCGGTTTGTTGATGAGCGGCGTGGCCATGTAAATAATTTTGCGGTTGGGTTTGACGCCCCTGGGAAGCCGATAAAGGCGAAGGCTGACACGGTGCAGCATGGAGTCATCGACTACGTCATAAGGCGAACAGCCGATGACGCCTGCGGTTGCTCTTTCGGAATATTCCTTGATATCGAACGCATTTTCATCATGGAGATTTTCCAGACGGATGCGGTTTTGGGCCAGATACTCTTCAAAAGAAATGGCAAGGGTTCCGTCCGGATTCGTTTTCGCAAACGGCAGCGGATGCGCGGCCAGAGGCGTTTCCGTAATCACGATCAGAAGACATTTTAAAAGTTCCTTCATGGCCGTAAGCCGCGTCAGACCGATATTGTTGTACTGATATTCAAGCTGGGCAAACTCATCCATGTAATTTTTGAGATAGTCTATCCCCCGGGGCGTCGTACAGATCGTTTTGGTTTTTTCCCGGTCAAGCCGGCCGTTTTTGATAAAAAAACCCGTCAGGGTATAAAGCAGGCGGGAGTAATGTTTATAAATCCAACCGTTGACATCGGCCATGGCGTCGGGATTTCTGCCCGCGCCGACGGCAATGCGCGCGCTGGCCTTGACGGGCCGAAGTACGGTATCAAGCACGGCGCTCTGCCAGGTTGCGGCAAGCGCCAGCGGACCAAAGAACATCGCGTCCTGGCTTATGGTGTCCAGAATCCGCTGATATCCAAACAGGCCCCGTATCTGCATTCCGATCATTTTGCTCTTCCATGGCGCCACCATTGGAATGCCTTCCGGATTATCGGCGGGGGAAACACCGATCATACTCAAAAGTTCATCCGGTGTAATCTTTGGTCTGTGTCCGACGGGCATGGTTTTCATTTTCAACACCCCTGGATACTTGCCTGTTAAAGCGGCTGCGGGCTTGATTTTTGCGCATCGCAAAATCACAAATTACGTTGACAAACATGGACTTCAATATTATAGTCTCTGGCACAAAACGAGGGCGCGTTGACGAGTTTCTCTTTGAAACAGCAGTAATCGTTGCATGGTCTTGATGATCCGTTTCAGTACAGTATTTATCGTTAAAAATTAATCTTTTCTTAAGTTTTTTTAAATTTCATCGATTTAGTAAAAATAGTTTCTGAACACGAGGTATAAAATGGCTGACGAAAGTAAGCAATCCCCGTTTAATGAATCGTCCGTTTTTCCCTGGATGAAGACAGCGGCGGACATGTGGCTCAACATGGCAACCAAAGCCGTTCCGTCACAGTCCGAAGCGACGCTCAAAACGCAAAGCACCGTCCAGAACCGCTTCACCCAGCAGTTGGAAACGAACCTGAATATGTTTAAATCGTTCACCCGGATGATGAGCGAGCCGGAATCCGCATCGGCAGCCGCCAATTCCCTAAACGCGCTTCCGGAAATTCTTCTGAAAATGACACGGTCGGGCTTTGACGCGGCCATGCAGATCCAGAATCATTTGTTTGAAAAAGCCGGCAACATCGGCAAACGAACGGAGGCTTACAATTTCGATAATCTGGATCAGGAAATGTTTCGGGCCCTGTCCGACATCTATGAAAAAGAACTGCGGCAGTATCTGAAAATCCCACCGCTGGGGCTGACCCGTTTTTATCAGGAACGATTCAATGAAATGATCGACAAGCACAATCTTTTCGAGACAACGCTTGCCGAGTTTCTTTCCATTCTTTATCTGCCGATGGAAAAATCGTTCAAAGTCCTTCAGGAAAAGCTCCAGCAGATGGCCGAGCAGGGGAGCATGCCCAAGGAAGCCAGGGAAACCTATGGGATGTGGCTCAAAATTCTGGAAGGCCACTATATGAATCTGTTTAAATCCAAGGAATACACCGACGCGCTGCATCGGACCCTCAATAAACTGGAGGATTTTCTCATCGCCAAGAATGATTCCATGCGCGATTTTCTCCAGGTTTTGCCCGTGGTCACCCACAATGAAATGGATGACCTTTATAAAGAATTCCATATTCTCAAAAGGCGCGTTCGGGAACTCGAAAAGCGTCTTGATATTTCGCCAAACACGATTGCCGCCGTGAAATAAGACCTGGGCGATTCCTGGCGTGAAATGAACAAAGACACTCCGGAGGTTATACAGTCTCATGCATTCGACGAAAATACCTATTGATCTTATCCTGGAACGGATGGCGGAAGATACGGAAAAAGCGCAGAAGCGCGTATCCAGAGCTTCCGACGTTCTGCTTGGCGAACTCAACTACACGCTTGCGTCGACGCCTTATGAAATCGTGTATGAAGAAGACCGGGTCAAAGTCAAACATTACAAGCGCAATGAAAATACTGACAATAAACTGAAAGCCCCTCTGCTGGTGGTTTACGCGCTGATTAATCGCGAAACCATGCTGGACTTGCAGCCGGACCGCAGCGTCGTGAAAACGTTTCTGGAAGGCGGCATTGATCTTTACATGGTGGACTGGGGCTACCCCATGCGCAAGGACCGTTTTCAAACCATTGACGACCACGTCAACGGCTACATCGACAACATCGTTGATTTCATCCGCAAAAAACACAACGTGCCGAAAATCAATCTGATGGGCATCTGCATGGGCGGGTCGTTTTGCGTCATGTACTCCGCACTGCATCCCGATAAAATTAAAAACCTCATCACAACCGTCACGCC
>CAZGDK010000004.1:0-55502 GCA_964525155.1 uncultured Smithella sp.
CTGGAAATGGGCGCCGATGACTATATGCCCAAGCCGTTTAATCCGCGGGAACTTCTGGCGCGCATACGAACCATTCTGAGAAGATCATCCATCTCTCAGTATGCGATCACCAGCGAAAACGCCGCCGTCTATACCATCGGCGATCTCGAACTGGACACCAACACACGCCGTGTAAAATGCGCGCATCAATTGGTTGAACTGACCAGTGTTGAATTCGAATTGCTCAAACGCCTGATCCTGAACGCGGGCCAGATCCTCTCACGCGATCAGTTAACATCAGAGGTGCTGGGACGCGAGCTTTCTCCCTACGACCGAAGCATTGATGTCCACATCAGCAAACTGAGGAAAAAACTTGGTTACGACCGGATTAAATCCGTACGCGGATCGGGGTATGTTTATACGGCGTTTATTCGCGAAACCATTGACCGCAACTCAGACAAGACGCATTCCGACTGCTGATCCTTTATGAAACGCACGCGACTTTTTTTCAAAATCTATCTCGGCTTCTGGCTTACCATTATCGTCACGGGCGGCGCCTTCTTTTATCTGGAACGGCTGATTATAACCAAACCCATGATGACGCAATGGAATAAAACACTCGGCAAAACCGTTCAGTTTTATGCGGAAGAATCAACGGCAATTTTTGTTCGTGAAGGCGCCGAGGCATTAAAGACGTATTTTCTTCGTCTCGAGCAGGCCACCGGCATCGAAGCCTTTATGTTTGATGAAAAAGGCGTTGAAGTTACCGGTAACACGGTACGCAGGGAAATTCTTGATCAGATATCGCTAAGTGTGGAAAATGCCGAAAATGACGATCCTAATTACATCCGGACGGATGAAGAGGGAATTGCCAGCCGGAAGATCACCATTTCGCCTGAAAAAACCGTTGTCTTCGTGGTGCTTTTTCCCCATCCCGAATCTCCCGAATTGGGTCCGAAAAATGACGCGGGCCGCAGGCACGGGCCTCCGCCCAACGTGGCGCCGCCCAAACCACCGCCCCCCGAGTACAACTTTCTGCCGCATCCGGGAATGCCGCCTCACATGTTTCCACCCAACTTCCTGATCCGGCTTTCTGTCTGGTTAATCGTTTCCGCCGTCATCTGCTATTTGCTGGCCCGCTACCTGACCGCTCCGATTTTCAAACTGGGACACGCCGCCAGACAACTGGCGGACGGCAATCTATCCGTCCGTGTTTCGCCCACACTGGGCAGACGCCGCGATGAGCTCTCCTCGCTTGCCCATGATTTCGACGGCATGGCGGAACGGATCGAAAAACTTCTCACATCTCAGAACAATCTGCTCCGGGACGTTTCCCATGAATTGCGCTCTCCTCTGGCCAGGCTCAATGTGGCGCTGGAGCTGTGCCGCCAGAACTTAAGCCCGGACGAGGAAAAGCATCTGGACCGCATTGCGCTGGAAACGGAAAAACTAAATGACTTAATCGGCCAGATTCTGGCCTACAACAAAATCAATGCCCAATCCGCGGATATTCAGAAAACGAAATTCGGGTTGTCCGTCCTCATTGAAGAGGTCGTGGCGGACGCCAATTATGAAGCACGGGATAACCGGGTCATGATAAAATCCAACGCCCCGTTCCTGATTGAGGGCAATTACGACTATCTGCGCCGGGCGGTTGAAAATATCGTTCGCAACGCCCTGTATCATACGCCGAAAGCAAGCCCGGTGGACATATCCACCGCGGCGACCCTCAAGGATGATAAACCGTCTGTTTTGATCACGGTGCGCGATCACGGCAGAGGCGTCCCTGAAGATGCGCTCCCGCTGATTTTCAAGCCTTTCTTTAAAATCGCCTCCACCGATCAGCATAAAACCGGCGCGGGACTGGGGCTGGCCATCAGTGAGGCGGCCATCCGTCTTCACGACGGAGACATTAAAGCCGTTAACGCCTCAGACGGCGGCCTGATCGTTGAAATCGTCCTGCCTGAAGCAAATTCGTTTTAATAGAAATAATTGAATAGAAATAATTTATTGACAATTTCAGAGACATCATTTATTTTCAACATGCTTTTAAGTGGTTAATTGATGTTCGTCAGACGTAACCGAAAGTGGCAATCATTGTTGGGATGCTGTTAATTGTCATTACTTAATAAATCGCTTTGCGCATAAATTATCGACTATTGCGCTCGTATACTTTATCTTTCAAATGTTTCAAAAGGTCCCTACAGGTTATGGTCAACCGATATAATGCAATAAAGATAATTTAAAGGATGCTTGCCCATAGGGAAAGTACCTTAATTTAAAATTAGGAGGAAGAAAATGAAGAAAAGTTTTTTTGCGTTAGTGGCTGTAATGGCGGCTGTGGTTTGCCTAAGTGTTCCGGCATTTGCTGCGGATAACTTCAACGCCAACAAACTGGGTGTCGGTTATCAGGGCGTTTTTTATGGCGACACGCTCAGCGGTTTATCCGCACGTTACTGGATGGGCCCGAAAATCGGTCTGGAAGGCAACCTGTATTATGGCAATGCCAAGTTTAAAGCAGACGGATCCGATGAAGTGAAAACCCAGTTGCTGATGCTTGACCTGAAAGGCATGTATGCGTTATTGGTTAGACCCAACAGCAAATTCTATGTCGGCGGTCAGATCTCCGGCGCATATTATGATGCAGGCAGCAACGGATTTACCGCAGGTTATTTCTTAGCCCCCGGTCTTCTGGCCGGTGCCGAATGGTGCATTCCCGCATTGCCCGAACTGGGATTCAACTTTGAACTGGGGTACAAGTATGTAATTGACAGAAACGAAGCCCCTAACGGCAGCAAATACGATGTCGACCTGCACGGCATAAATCTGAGCCTCGGTGTTCACTACTATTTCTAGACCATAACATCTGATTGACAAACCCAAACCCCCTGTGCCCTTTTTGCCCGAAGATCACAGGGGGTTTTATTTTCTTAGCGTTTTTTTGACTTATAATCCGGCTGCTTCAATGTAGGATGTCCGTCCGTCGAGCCGTTTTACGTTCTGATAATTATCTATCGCCATCGCGTAAATACAGGTGCTCAGCGGAAAATGCAGATGCTTTTTCACAATGGCAAGCAAGGAATCTCCATGCATGAGACCGACGCTTAGAAATGTTTTTCCGGTATTATATTCGGAAAATAAAATCGTATCGAGTAATAAATCAAATACATCGGCACGGTTGTCCTCAAGGGCTATGCATGCGGCGTAAAGATTTTTAAACGCCCCACCCGTTTCTGGAACCGGCGCCAGACGAAAGCGTTTTGCAACAGCATTCACCAATGGTTTAAGCCCTCTCATGTATCCGGTGTATCCTGTCACCATCATCCTCCGAAACGGCAACTGATTCCAGCAGCCGATGACGCCCAGAATACGATCTCCTTTTACCGCAAGATGGAAATCATCAGGGCGAAGTCCGCGCAAAATTCCACCGCTTTCTTCGATATCTTTGGCCGTATAGACGGGGAAAAACTGCTTTTTGCTTCCTTCGTGATTCAGGAATTGGGCGATGGCGTCGGCGCCGATTTCACCACCCCGCATTACCTGAACGCCAGCAGGCGGTTTGGGCTGCGGGCGCTTCAAGAGGGGAATGGCTGCATTATACAACTCTCCAATTTCCGTGATTTCGGCGCCGTCAATTCGGCCGCCGTTCAGAGCTTGTCTGGCTTTGAGGTTGCCTTTCAAAATGGCGCACAGATAAAACAAAACGCCATATTCTTTTTTAAGCCATTGATTGATAAATCGGTTGAATTCCGTAACAATTTTCCTGCCCCGAGCGGATTTCTCCACGCGTAAATTACTTAGGTACCCGATATCGGCGGGGCTGCCGTTGATAAACACTGTTCGTTTTGATACCACCCCCAGGGCGACAATCCGACGATTGGACTCTACAACGATCGTATGCCGTTGATGACCTTCAATCTCAATAGCGTCGAAAAAACTGGGGTCAACATCCACCGTCAACGATACACGACCGGGCATGGAAATGTTTTTTATGAGGGCGCGGATTTGCGCATCATCTTCCACACGGCCTTCGCGAAAGATCAAGCCGGACAAATCCTTTTCATCAAGTGCCGCGGAATCACTCATATCGGTTGTTATCCCTATCACCTAAAGCGTTCTTACTTATTGATTAACGAAACAACGGTTTGGAACTTATGCGCATTTTCCTTTCTGGGAATATCCGTCACATATTCGAACATCACTTTAATGTCTTTCCCCAAAATGTATTGAAATCTGTCTTTGAGTTGTTCATGGATCGGATTGATCCTCAGGCGGTCTCCTTCAGATGATTGAGGCTGATTTCTCACGATCAGGATTTTGATTTCGTTCATTTTTTCCTGACGAATCTGAAATTTTTTTATATCCGGGACATCCTGCATCAAAAGGGTCAGTTTGAAGGGATGAATCACTTTATTATCCGGAAGCACCACGGAATCAACCTTTCGTCCCTCAATTCTTGTCAAAAGCGGGAAATTTCTCAGATGACAGGTACATCTCTCCTGTTTATATCCGGAAATATCGCCCATACCAGCGTACCGGATGATCGGAAAAACCAGGTTGTTGAGATCTGTTACAACCACATTGCCGTTTTGTCCGACCGGCACGACGTTATGGCGATCATCTAAAATTTCAACAATGGTTTTATAAGCCAGCACATGCAGGCCATTGTGTTTCAAACACTCGCAAGCCATTGCTCCGGCCTCTGTTGACATATAGCAATCCAGCAATGTGCCGGTAAAGGTCCTGCTGATGATTTCCCGGGTATGCGCATCCTGAGATTCTCCCGAAGTTACGAGAATTTTCGGTTGATGAATCGGTATTTTTTTCTCCTGAACCTGGAATGCAATATTTTTCAGCACACTGGGGTATGTGGCAAGATAATCCGGCTTCATGGCATTGAGCCGTTCAATATGATCATCGGGACTATTCAGGGCGTTAACCAGGAACCGCCTTGTGCCGGAAAACTCCCGGGTGGGAAGTAGATCAATGGCATCGTCATCCAATACCGAAATAATCATGCCCGTCTTTAAATTCGTTTTCAAATGCATATTCAGTGAGAAATGGGAGAGCGCCGCGATCTCATAAAACCCGCGGTTTCGATGATATGCCACGCTGATAGGAACGCCGGTTGATCCGGACGTTTTAAAGAGATAACCTGCACCGTTTTTATACAAAGCAGTGTCATCGGCGATATGCCGAAGGTCGTCTTTGGTAACAACCGGGAATTTCATCAAGTCATCGATTGTTTTTAAATCGGCCGGCCCGACGCCCGCATCTTCCCATTTTTTCCGGTATAATGAAACATGATCATAGGCGTAAACCATGATCTTTTTCAGTCTGAAAAGCTGATAGGAACGAAGTTCATCTTCGCTCATAGCCAGTTCTTTTTTGATACGCCCCAACAGATGTTTAATTTTAGCGTATCGGAATAATATTCCAAAAACAGGCATATCCAGAAGCGCCACCATTCATACCTCCTTTTTAAATCGACGGTTTTACCAAGAAAAAACGAGGTCCAGTTCAAGCTGATCATTTTTCGAATATCTGCCGAACAGCGATTGCGAGGGCCCCGTGAAACCTACGACCGTAATCCCCACTTTCCAGTAATCGTTAAAAATGTACCAGGCATTGGCCTTGGCCATGCCGTCTTGATGTTCCGGATTGTAAGCCACATTAAGATTGGTTTCGATTTTTTGATTCAAAAACCAGTTTTTCAGATTGGCCCAGACAAGCGTTTCGAATTGACGGTCATAGAGCGCATCAGGTCTGTCGGTAATGAATTTCTGCTGGGCCTGCATCGTGAGGATGCAATCTTC
Organism: uncultured Smithella sp.; assembly: GCA_964525155.1. Taxonomy (GTDB): domain Bacteria; phylum Desulfobacterota; class Syntrophia; order Syntrophales; family Smithellaceae; genus UBA8904. Next base: position 5,796 of record CAZGDK010000004.1, read on the forward strand.
GAAAAGCCGGTAATCTGTTCCGATGCCGTATTCAAGCGTGTCGCTTGTGTGTTCGATGGCATTGAGCGCATACACACCCAAACCGGGGTTTGCGGGATAGCCCCAGTGTTCGTACTTCGTGTTGAATACACGTCCTCTTGCATAAGCGGCTTCGGCCCGCAGGCTCAAGTTTCCAACAACCATTGCCGCATCGCCCCCGATGGATGTGATTTTGTAAAAGTCCGGCACAACGCCCGGATCAACCAAAATGCCGTCGGAAACAAGCGAAATCGCCAGCCCGGTCGTTTTGAAAACAGGACGCGGATCGTAGCCGTGGAAAAAGGTAACGCCCCAGTCCACCGTGCCCGAGTTCTGTAAACGCAATCCGACAGACGTATTATTTATGGAACGGGACGGATAATACGGCTCCTGCTGGTTCAGTTTCATGAAATCGTATCGATCCTGCCACTCGCTGATTGGCGTCGCACCGGACCAGCGTTCCGTCAAGAGAGGCAGGCGATAACCCACGAAATAGGGCAACCAGACCGCTTCCAGGCTCAACGCGTTTTTTACCACGCGGGCGGACACTGCGGGAACGCCTATTTTTCTGTCTTCAAGCGGTTTTCTGAGAAACTGTGTGTAATCCCAGGGATTAAGAAGATCGTTAACCGGATATTCATCAAGCCGACCCCACGAGAAACGCTGAATACCCGCGCGGATTTCCAATAATTCGGATGAATAGGTTCCGTATAATTCCTTTAATTCCAGAAAAGGCGTATTGCTCTGATATGTGGCATTCCAGCTTTTGAAGATGGAATCGCGCTCGGGTGGATGATCAACCGCACCGTCCCATCCCCCTTCCAGCCACATATGGAAACGCCATTGAGAAGGCGTGGTATCAACCTTAAATCGTCCCAGAAGACTCGGATATTCAGTAGCGCTGTTTCTATTGAACGGCACAACGCCACGTAAATGAAGACTTCCGGACGTGGTAAGAAAATTATCCGCGAAACAGGGAGATGCGAAGATCATCAGAAGAATGACGGATACCCATAGTCTTTTCACGGCACAATTCCCTGAATTTGAATCAAATAAGATTTCAATAGAGTCCGAAAGCGGTTGATCATAGCGACGCTCCGATATTGTTGCGACCGAACGGGTATTATTTAAAAAGCCGACCAGCGAAATGACAGATGTGTTTTTCCCACCAGCGGCTCAGATAAAAAGCGAACGCTTCCGGATGCTCGATCATGGGCGCATGTCCACAGTCGTCCAGCCAGACCAGTTCACTTTGGTAAATATTTTTGTGAAAGTCTTCTCCCACAATCGGCGGAGTAATTCGGTCGTTTCTGCCCCAGATCAACAGCGTCGGGCATGCAATATTTCGAAGCCGCTCCATTACATTGTCGCGCTTGACCGATTTGGCAAGTTTCACCAGCATGCGGCTGACCTTACGGTTGAGGGAAAGCTCATAAAATTCATCAACCAGCGATTCCGTAACATGGCATGGATCATGGAAAACTTCACGGCACTTTTGCCGCACCCAGGCCCGGGTGGGTCTTGAGCTTACCCGCGCCACACCACGTTCGAAAAGCCCGCTGGATGCCGTAAGAACCAATCCGGAAACACGATCCCGATATTTCGGCATCAGATTGATGGCGACATGTCCGCCAATGCTGTTGCCCATCAAAACGATGCGTTCAGCACCCGATTCATCTATTTTACAAGCGGCATACTCGGCAATATCTTCGATGGATTCCAGATTCACTCCTTCATCGAGAAACGGCATTTGAACGGGCATGGCCCGGCATCTTCCAGGCAGATAGGGCATGATTCCGTTCCAGTTGTCCGTGCCGCCCATCAGGCCATGCAGCATTACCAGCGTCACTTTTTGTTTCCTTTGATTCAAGGCAGATACTCCGGCATGTTCATATAATTTTTAACGTCCCCTGTCAGGCGGGCCGAAACAACAAAATTCCGCTTTTGAAAAACAAACTCCTGCTACTTCCCTCCGCGCTCCAGCATCCGATGCGAAAAGAAATCATCGGGAATTTTCGTTTTGTAGCGGATATTTTGTACGGTCAGAACCGTTTTGTGCCCGGTCTTTCGATTTTCCATTTCGAAGGTAAACGGCGTTGGAATCCCGTCAATCATCCGGATATCGGTGTAAGAGCCAGCGCGATACAATTCTTTTTCACGATAGTATTCGATTTTTGTCGTCACCCATTGATCTTTGACAATCCAGGCTACATAACGTGTATATTTGCGGGGTTTTTTCGGCATCACCTCAACCACATAACAGGGTTTTCCGTCGACGCTCTCTTCCTTGAGCATTTTAAAAGAATACTCTTCCAGCTCCGAAGGGCCGCTGAAATCGTCGTATGAAAAGTCGGTCCCGAAAAAAGAATCATCCTGAGAAGAAGCGGGAATGCGTCGAACACGTTTATACTCGGGAAAATAAGCCCATAGGTCCCGGTCGGAAAACGTGCGGGCATGAAGTAAAAACCCGACGCCCTTGAGATCAGAAGGAGAGGTAAAGACCACCAGTACCTTGCAGGCTTCAGGTGATGTATCGCGGGCATACTCTACCAGTGATCGCGTTCTTTTCCCGCCGCCTTTGTCGTAAAGCACCATCGACGCTTCCGTCTTATGGTCGAGGCTTCTGGACCTCAGTTCGTGCACTTTCTTGTATACGTCGGCTCCGCTCATCGCCCAGGCGGCAGGCGCAGTCGCAATCAAAAGTCCCATTATCATCAAGAAAACCGTTACTGCCTTAATCATAGGCTAATGCCTCCACGATAATTGTTTTTGCCGCTTTTCTTGCGGGGATAACGCCGGCCAGCGCGGACATTAGCGCAGCCAGTCCAAGCGCCAGAACTATAGAGCCGGCGGACGGAGAATACTGGGCAGAGCCATAACTCGCCATGAAAAACCCCTCCAGATTGACCCATCCGGCAACGAGCCCGGACACCGTTCCCAAAACGCCGCCTGCCAGCCCCATCAGCAGAGATTCCAGCACCACCACTCCGTATATCTGACGCCTGCGCATCCCAATGGCGCGCAGCGTTCCGATTTCGCGCGTTCTTTCCAGAACCGATGCAAAAAGAGCGACAACAATCCCGAGACAGGCAATCGCCAGGGTAATGACGTTCACCACGTAATTGAAAATGAACATTCTGCCCAGCACTTTTCGAATTTCATCTTTGAACTCCCCGACAGGCAATGTGTACAGTTTGCGGTTGACGCCGAACCTGCGTTGAATTTCATTGCGCACGTCTTCAATTTTTACCCCCGGCTGAACGTGAATTAAAAATGAATCGCACAACGTGTCGCCCCAGTGTTGCTGATAGGTTTTCAAGTCCATGCCGATGACGCCGCTGTTGCTGGTATAGTCGACGACAATGCCCGCTACCGTAAACGCCACGGTTCCCTTGGGCGTTGGAAGCGCCAGACGATCTCCGGGCCGAATCTTGAAAATGGCGGCAAAAGGTTCGCTGACAACAACTTTATTACGATCGGTGAAATATTCGGGCCGATAATTGCCCGCGTTTTTGCTCTTAATCTGATCGTTTCCGCGATTGAACCGGGAATAATCAAAGGCGGACAAAAGGACCTTCCGGTCTTGGTAATTGATCAAAACCCTTCGCCAGGATTCCACGGCGGAAACTCCGGCTACGCCTTTGAGCTTTTGAGACATCTCCACGGGCAGCGCCACACTCTGGTTATTGGGACTGGCGGCAGGATGGCCTGAAGAGACGATCATATCCGCCCGGACGATGGAATCCAGCCAGGCGAGCGTCGATGCTTCAACGCTGTTCACATAACCCGCGCTGGCGACAAACACCGAAATGCCGAAAAACACAGCCGCAACGGCCACGGCATTTCTGCTTAAATTTTTTCGAAGATTGAGCCCCGCAAGCCTTCCCACCGCGCCGGAAAACGGCGAATAAAGCCTATTGAAGGCCGTCACGAAACCTTTCAAGAAAATCGGAATGAAAAGCGATATGCCGACGGCGACCATCAGCTGCGCTGCCAGAAAAATCGTTTTGCTTTTGGTAATCGGAGAATCGCCGATGACGCAGTACATCAAGAAGATCATCCCGGAAAAGGCCAGACATAATATCCCTGTAATATTCAGGCGTCTTACGGTAAAAAATCTTTCTTGGGTATAAGGAACCGAACGGATCGCCGAAACAGGGGAAATGGATACGGCTGTCTGGGCCGGAAACAAAGCCGCCAGCAGACTGGCGATCATTCCGCTGGCCAGACCGACTGTGGGATAAATCCAGTCGACATGAATGTCTTCGGCAACGGTGCGCACAAAAGCCGTCGAGATAATATTACTGAAGACTCCGACCAGACGATCGGCCAGAAAAAGCCCCAAAAAAATCCCGAAAACAGATGCAATGACGGCAATCACCATCGTTTCCACAACAAACAGCGCCATAATATCTTTCCTGCGGGCTCCAAGCGCACGAAGAATGCCGATTTCCTTTCGCCGGTTCACCACGGAGATGGAAACCGCGTTATAGATGAGGTACATGCCGACAAAGATCGCCAGGTAACTGATAACATCAAAACCGTTTTGAAATCTGGAAATCATGGCCTCCACCTGCTTTGTTCGAACCGCAGGGGTATCAACCCGGTATCCTGCCGGCAGCTGAGCGGCGATGGCCTGCCGTACCTTTTCAGGATGTTCACCCTCTCGCGGACAGACATCGATTCTATCGATGCGTCCGACTTTACCGAAAGCCATTTGCGCTGCATAAATATCCATGACAGCGAGATTTCCACCCATGGCCTTTGCCGGCCCTTCGGGATTGAGAATTCCCCGGATACGAAACGTTTTGATGCCTTCAACCGTTTGAACGTCAATTTTCTGGTCGATGGTCAATCCTTCACGCAAAGCCATGGCCTTCGTCACCAGAATGGAATCGGGCTTAGCCAGAAAGAGAAGCGGATCGGGAATATCGGCGCTTTCGCCGGCCAGGCTGTAATCCCGCACCTGCGTATCCACAAGCACATCCACACCAAGAATCATCACTGATTTTTCTTTGCCGGCGGCCAGCATGCCGTCTGCCTCGATCACCGGAACGGCATACAAGACACCCTCGGCCTGCCGGACCTTTTCAAGAAGCTCTTCAGGAAAGCCGGATTGCGCACCGGTGATTTGGATGGCGGCCCTGCCCGTGATGCGATTGAACGAGTCCTGAATAGAATAAAGAACGCTTTTGTTGACCACTCCGATGCATACGATAGCGGCAACACCCAGACAGATTCCGGCTAAAGCCATTGCGATCTGCGCTTTGCGCAGGCGAAAATGCTTAAAACTGATGTGCGTCATCAGGTTCCAGAGCGTCATGTAATACTCCCTGAAATGGCACAATCTTCCGTGATGCGTCCGTCATGAAGTCGAATAATTCGATTGCCGTGTGAAGCGGCACGGAAATCATGGGTCACCATGACAATGGTCTGCCCCGTTTGATTAAGATTTTTCAGAAGACCCAGAATGTCTTCACTAATGTGAGAATCAAGATTACCGGTCGGTTCGTCTGCAAGAAGAACGGCAGGATCGGTGATGAGCGCCCTGGCAATCGCCACCCGCTGCATTTCGCCACCCGATAACTGCTCGGGACGATGCGAGATGCGCGATTCCAGCCCAACCTTTTTCAGCAGGAAACGGGCCTTCTCTTTAATCCGTGAAAAGGAAACGCCGTCCAAAAGAAGCGGCAGTCCGACATTTTCTTCAGCGGTCAGAATCGGCAACAAATTGAAAAACTGGAAAACAAATCCGATTCTCCGGCGGCGAAGCATGGTCAGCTCGTCATCGGAGATGCCGTGCAGAGGGTTGCCGTCAATATATATTTCACCGGAACCTGGCTGATCGAGTCCGCCGATAAGATTCAAAAGCGTGCTTTTCCCTGATCCGCTGGGGCCCATTATGGAAAGAAATTCACCCTTCTCCATTCGGAAAGATACAGTACTGAGCGCGTGAATTTCCTGTTTCCCTTGCAGGTAGGTTTTATTCACATTCAAGACTTGAATCATGTGTATTCCTAAATGAGCTAAACGGAGTCAATATTACTTCCACAACTGGATAAAATGGTCACTTCAACTTGATTGACAGAGCATTTCCTTTTTCGATGGGAAATATAAGTAAGTTCTATTTACCTGTCAATTATTTTATTAACAACGGTGTAAACATGGTCTTGCATTTTAACGGCACGCTTGTTGAATATTACAGAGACTGTGTGGTTGTGAAGTCGAATATCCGTATAAATCCTAGGGGATCAGGTGGAATGACGGCGCCTTCTTGCGTCCAGCCAGATAAAGTAAAGGATCATGAAGACGCTATAGACCGCCGAAGGCAGCGCCGCTTCGTTCTCAAAAAGCGCAATGGCCAGGCCGCCGGCGATGCCCTGGTTTTTTAATGTGCCCAGAAGAACAAAGCTGACCATCTCCTTCTTGTCTCTTTTCAGGAGCGCACCGGTTTTTTCGATTACAAAACCGAGAATAAAAGTTGCGGCAAGCACGACGCAGGCGACAGGCAGGATGGCAAGCGGTTTGGAAAATATCAAATCCCGGTTTACGCCGATTATCGAATACAAAACGATGAAAAACCCCCAGTCCGTGATAAGACCGCGCACCTTCGCAAGCCGTTCATGCCATTGCATGTAAAGAATCATTCGCGACAAAACCAGGGGCAAAACGATTAGAAGGAGCAGAATGCGGATCAGCTTGTACGGATCGGCAAATCCCGTCCCGATGAATATCCAGAACAAAAAAGGCATGATGAGCAATGCCGCGAGATAGGACGCGACAGTGCCGGAGAGTGTATAAGAAATATTGCCTTCCAGAATGGCCGTAAAAGGAATGACCGCCACGGCGGGTGGAACCGCGGCAATCAGGACAAAGCCGATCCAGAGATTGCGATCCGCAATAAGCAAGGCGGCCATTGCCAGAATGACGCCCCCGAGCACGACATACGTCATGAGCATCCCCCATAGCGACGGCACGAAAATGGCGCGGGGATTCAGAAAATAATCGTTGGGCACATTGACGGTGGCAAGCGTCATGACCAGCGCAAGCGCGGGCACCATCGCCAGTTGGGTCCAACCGGCAGGCCCCGGCAGAGCAAGCCCGCATAAGACGGCCAGAAGAAAGATCACGTTGCGGTTGTTCAGAAGACGAATCATTGAAGCCCCTCAAGGATTTTTACGGATAATTTCAGCAAGCTGTGTTAAGCTTCCCCCCCAAAGCAATCAACCGGGACCGGCGTTAATATCATGGGGTATTTTAAAAGAGAAGCGCTATTTAAAAAAGTCTTTCGTCTATCCGACTGGGCCAACAAAACCATGTCCGCTCTTTACGCTCTGGCGTTGTTTGCCTTTGCCGTCGCCGCTGTTTTGTTTTTGTGTCTCGTTATTTACGACATCGGCTTTCCCTCTTCCGATGCATACAAGCACACGGTTCACAACGCTTATATCCATTTGCTGTCCGTTTTGTTCGCCGGAAAATTTTTGATTGAATTATTTAAATTCACCCCGGCAAAATGGCATCTCTGCCTGTTCAAATTTCTTCTGCTTCTGCTTATTTTTTTTGTCATCCAGATCCATAATGGCTCCGTGGAGCCTTCATCAGAGGGCCTTGCCGCCTGGCTGCGCAGCAAATACACCCTGATGATCGCTTCGCTGATTCTGATCATAACGGAAGTGTATCGATTATCCGAATATCTCAGCTCCATTGATATTTCAGCGCCGCTGCTTTTCGCGGGCAGTTTTCTTTTTATCATTCTCGTCGGCAGCGGCCTGCTGATGCTCCCCAATGCCACGACTCAACCCATATCCTATTTGCAGGCGCTCTTTACGGCCACGAGCGCCGTCTGCGTTACGGGGCTTGTGGTTGTGGACACCGCGACGGTATTTACGCCGCTTGGAAAAGGAATGATCATGGTTCTCATTCAGATCGGCGGATTGGGCATCATGACCTTTACGGGTTTTTTTACGTATCTTTTTCAGGGCTCCGCCACTTTGAGAGACCGTTTTTTGCTCAAAGAAATTTTTTCCGGCGAGCAGTTGGGCGGCATGTATAAAATTCTTCTCAAGATTATTCTTATTACCGTAATCGTGGAAGCCCTGGGCGCCATCCTGATTTACCAGACGCTTGCCGGCCACTGGACAAATAAAATGTGGAATTGTATTTTTCATTCCATTTCCGCATTTTGCAACGCGGGGTTTTCTCTTTTCCCGCAGGGATTGTATACGGCTTCTATCCGCGGCAACTATTCGTTCCAGATGATTATCTGCGCCCTGATTATCCTGGGTGGCATCGGTTTCCCGATTTTGATGACGCTATACACGTTTCTCAAACGACGTCTCCAATCGATGTTCGGCCGAATTTCAGGCGGCAAAAGGGAACAAACGGCGCTTTCGCTGTCCATCGCCGAACGGCTGGCCCTGTGGACCACGATAACGCTTCTGATCGCCGGCACGCTGCTTTATTATCTTTTCGAAATATCAGGCAGCCTGGCCAACGAAAATCCCAACGGCCAGCTGATGACCTCGTTTTTCGGCAGTGTCACCGCCCGCACCGCCGGATTCAATGTTGTGGACATAACCCTCTGGAGCTACCCGACCGTTTTTCTGATTATCTTTCTGATGTGGGTCGGCGCATCGCCCGGCTCAACCGGCGGCGGCATCAAGACCACGTCTCTGGCGCTTGCGCTGAAAACCGTTTTCAATTTTTGCCGGGGGAAAAAACATCTTGAAATCGGCCATCGTGAAATCGGCGACGCGACATTTATCCGGGTTCTGTCCGTCATCGTCCTATCCCTGTCTATCATCTTTGCCGCGTTTATGATATTAATGCTGCTCAATCCGGCGGCTGATCCCGTGCATTTGTTGTTTGAATGCGTTTCCGCTTTTTCCACAACGGGTTTATCGGTGGTCAACACCTCCACGCTTTGCGGCTACAGTCAATTTCTGTTGATTGTCTTGATGTTTGTCGGGCGTATCGGACCGGTCGTTTTATTGTCCGGCTTGCTTTTAACGAAAAGACAGGAAACCTACCGCCTGCCGGTGGAAGACGTTTCCATTAATTAGGAGCGTATGAGATACACGATTATCGGATTAGGATATTTTGGCGCTTCTCTGGCGGCCAAACTCACCGCCATGGGGCACGAAGTCATCGGCATCGACCGGCATCCCGAAAGAGCTGAAGAACTTAAAGACAAAATCACCCGGGTGATGGTGATGGATTCGTCAAAGCCCGCGGCCCTGAACGCTCTGCCGCTTGCCGATTGTGACGCCGTGGTCGTCGCCATCGGCGAAGATATTGCCGCATCCATCATGACCCTGTCCGTTTTGAAGAAGCTCAACCTCAAACGGCTCATCGGCCGCGCCATCAACCCCATCCACCACAACATTCTTCAGGAACTGGGCATTGAAGAAATCATTCACCCGGAAGAGGACACGGCCACCGAAGTCGCTTCCATGCTCATGCTCCAAGACACTGTCAACGCCATGATCGTTAACGACAGAAACATCATCGCGGAGATCAAAATTCCCGCGGCGTATGCCGGCCATTCGCTGGACACCGCCAATTTGCAGGAACGATTCGGCATTAAAGCCGTGGCCATTAAAATCGCGCCGCCGGACAAAGGCCTGGGCGCACTTCTGAACAAAGATTTTACTGTCGATCTGGAATGCGACGCCCGACGAATGCTGGGCGAAAAAGACCGCCTCATCGTGATCGGCGACATCGATAAAATCAAACATTTTCTGGAGTAAATCATTTCTTATGCCGCATATAATTGGAATAGACATCGGATCCGTGGCGCTGTGCGTCGTCGAACTTAACGAAGAAAACGCCGTTATTAATTCTCTGTACCAATTTCACCAGGGAGCCATCGCCGACACGCTGCGGTCGATGCTCAACACCATTAACATCGCCAACATAGACGGCGTGGCCATGACGGCGTCCGGCCCCGACATCCTGGAAGATGTCGTACGCTATGACACGCAAATCGCCATGATCGCCGCCGTCAAAAAGTATCACGAAAAAGCCGGCAGCATTTTATTTGTGGGCGGAGAAAATTTCGGCCTGATCACCTTCAACAAGGAAGGCGACTATGAACGTTTCCGGTCCAATTCGTCCTGCGCCGCGGGTACGGGAAGCTTTCTGGATCAGCAGGCCAAGCGCCTCAATCTGAAAAGCATCGAGACGCTGAGCACCGTTGCGTTCTGCAATCAAAGCAACACGCCCAAGATCGCCACGCGCTGCGCCGTTTTTGCCAAAACGGATCTGATTCACGCCCAGCAGGAAGGTTTTTCCATCGGCCAGATCAGCGACGGACTGTGCGAAGGGCTGGCCAAAAACGTCATCGACACGCTTCTTCCCAATGCAAATATCCACGAACCGCTCATTCTTGCGGGCGGCGTATCGATGAATGCCGCAGTCGTCAAACACTTCCGCAACCTTCTTCAGACGGAACCGGTCGTAGGAGAGCTCAGCCATCTCTATGGCGCGATCGGCGCCGCCCTGCTGTATCGTGAAGAAGCTCATCTTTATTCATTTTCCGCCAAATCATGGGATGATTGCTTTATAAAAGAAATCCGGGAAAAAACTTACGGCTATCCGCCGCTGGAACTTACGCTCTCATCGTATCCGGACTTTTCCTCCCGGACGCATTATCTATTCAAGCCCGGCAACAGCGCCGCCGCCGTGGAAGTGGACATCTATTCTCCCCTGCGGAAAAAGCAAAACGTTTACCTGGGCATCGACATCGGCTCGACGAGCACCAAGGCAGTGCTGATCGACGGGCAAAACGACGTTCTGTACGGTTTTTATACGCAAACCGCGGGCGCGCCGCTTAAAGCTCTACAGGCCGTTTTTGAAGCCATCGAAGACATCGCCCGGAAACACACATGCGAGTTTATTTTTGACGGCGTCGGCGCCACCGGATCGGGACGCAAGTTCATCGGCCGCATCATCAACGCTGATTTAATCATCGACGAAATTACCGCCCATGCGCGCGCCGCCTATGAACTCGATCAGGATGCGGACACCATCATCGAGATCGGCGGCCAGGACGCCAAATTCACCACGTTGAAAAACGGGATGGTAACGTCGTCCGTCATGAATAACGTCTGCGCTGCCGGCACCGGCAGCTTCATTGAAGAACAGGCCGTAAAGCTCGGCGTCTCACTTTCCGACTATGCCGAACGCGCCATGAACACACCGTCTCCCATTTCCTCAGACCGCTGCACGGTTTTCATGGAGCGCGACATCAACAATTATCTGACGGAAGGCTACTCCGTCGACGAAGTGCTGGCAAGCGTTCTGCATTCCGTGTGTGAAAACTACCTGGCCAAAGTCGCCGTAGAGGCCAATATCGGACAAAATATCTGTTTCCAGGGCGCCACAGCCCGCAACCGGGCGCTGGTCGCCGCCTTCGAACATCGCCTGAAAAAACCGATTTTTGTCTCCCGGTTCTGTCATCTGACCGGGGCGCTGGGCAGCGCGCTGATTCTGGCGGAAACAGCCGTCAAAGCCTCCGCATTCCGCGGCCTCGCCCTTTACCGCGAAAACATTCCCGTGGAAAACGAAGTCTGCGACCTTTGCCACAACAACTGCAAGATCAACAAAGTCACCGTTCAGGGGGAAACGGTGGCCTTCGGATTTCTTTGCGGACGAGACTACGACACAAAGCGCTATGTCCGCACAGCGCAAAAGCATTATGATCTGATCAAGGAACGAAGCAAAGTCTTCCCGCCGATCAGAAAACCGGACGCTTTAAAAAAACCCGTGCGGATCGGCATTCCCAACGCCCTGTATCTGGCCGAAGAAATGCCGCTGTGGAAACACTTTTTCGCCACCCTGGGCGTGGAAACCGTCACATCGGAAGGCGTGAAAAACGCGATCAAAACCGGCAAGAAACTTGCGGGCGCCGAGTTTTGCGCACCCATGAACGCCTTTTTCGGCCATGTGCAGCATCTGGCCGACAAGTGCGACTATATTTTTCTACCCTACTACCTGGAAGCCCCCAAACAAAAAGACGAAGATTACCGCTATTACTGCTATTACACCCAGTTTGCAGCCGCCATTGCGGCGGGCACGAAAAATCTGCGGCTTACCCGTAAAACGATCATGCCGGTCATCGATCATCACGCCTTTCAGTCGCGCATTGAGCTCTTTTCCATCCTCAAGTCCATCCTCAACGTCGGCTACTGGGAAATATACAACGCCTACGAAGCCGCCCTGTCCTATTATGACGAGGGCCGCAACAACCTGATCAACGTTTATCAAAGAGATAAATCCTCCGACGGTGAAATCAATGTGGCCCTGCTGGGACGGCCTTACGCCATCATGCAGAATTCGATGAACAAGGGCATTCCCGACATTTTCTGCGCACTGGGCGTCAAAACGTTTTATCAGGACATGCTGCCTGTGGACCGGGAGGATACTTCCGAGATCGCCTTCCTTCTCAAACGCATGCACTGGAATCACGCCGCGCGCATTTTGAAAGCGGCCCTGCATATCGCCCGGACAAGCGGGCTTTATCCGGTTTATGTCACCTCCTTCAAATGCAGCCCGGATTCCTTTACGCTGGAATATTTCAAGCGCATCATGGACAAATACGGAAAACCTTATCTGATTCTGGAGCTCGACGAACACGACTCCAATGTCGGCTATGAAACCCGCATTGAAGCGGCGGTGCGGTCCTTTAACAATCACCACAAAAGCCATGATCTGCGTCTGGTTCCCTCGCGCACCCTGTCGCTCAATACCGAAAGTGTCACAAAATTCAAAGACAAGACGCTCCTTTTACCCTGTTTCGACCCCATCAATTCCAAGCTGCTCGAAGCCGTTTATCTTCGCGAAGGCATCGACGCCCGGCTGGTGGGGCTTACGGAAAAAACCATTCAGCGCGGCTTGCGCACCAACACCGGCCAATGTCTGCCCGTCAACCTGATTGCGCAAAGCTACCTGGACTATATTGAAGAAAATCTGCTGGATCCCGCGCAAACCGTCGGATGGTGCTTTGACAGCCATGTCGCCTGCAACATCCGTCTTTATCCGCAATTGATCAAAGGCATCATGGAAGCCGCCGGAGGCGGCATGGAAAATGTGGAAATGTATGTGGGAAGCATTTCGCTTTCCGACATCTCCATGCAGGCATCCATCGAAGCCTACTTCGCCCACATGTTCGGCGGCATGCTGCGCAAGATCGGCTGCCGGATCCGGCCCTATGAAAAAGAAAAAGGGCTTACGGATAAAGTTCTCGCTCAGTCGTTAACCATCCTTTACAACACGATTTTAGGCGGCAGAAGCAAGGATGACGATCTGGCCCGGGTCATCAACCTGTTTAAAAAAATCGAAACCGTTCCCGGCCAACGCCCGAAAGTCGCCGTCTTCGGCGATATGTATGCCCGCGACAACGACGTCTTCAACCAGGATCTGGTTCATTGCATTGAAGAATACGGAGGCGAAGTCATCACCACGCCTTTCAACGAATTCGCCAAACTCATCGCCAGCCCCTACATGCGCCGCTGGTTTCTGGAAGGCGAATTCATGGACGTCATCATGACGAAAACACTCATCACACTCGTCAACCAGCTGGAAAAAAGCTATTACCGCATCTTCAATGAACTGCTGGACGAACCGTCATTGACGGCCACGATTGACTATAAAAATATTTACGACGATTTTCACGTCACGGTGCACCACTACGGCGAATCGACGGACAACCTGTTGAAGATCGCCGCGCTGATGAACCATCACCCGGACATATCGCTTTTTGTGCAGACCAATCCGGCGTTTTGCTGCGCGGGCCTCGTCACCGAAGCCATGTCGTCGCGCATTGAAGAATACACGGGGATTCCCGTCGTGACGCTCAATTACGACGGCACCGGCAAGAACATCAATTCCAAGGTGAGCCCCTACATCAAGTATCCGCGCCGCAGGGCTTGCGTCAAAGGCATGCCGGTCTAGCATGACGCTCTTGCCGTGCGGGCGGCTGCCTGCCTGATCCCGGCCTTTTACAGCCAGGTGTGCAGACAAAAGATTTCTATTTTCGGGGAAAGGAGCGTCATGAAATTTCCATTTTCCACCTTCAGGCTGCCTTCTCTTTTACTTCTTTGTTTTCTCTTGACGTCGTGTACCGCGTTATCCGGCCCGGCGCGCTTCGCCCCGCCATCCGGTCACGGACCTCTGGTGCTCATGTTTTCCGGTATAACAGGGCCGATGCTCTATGCCGAATTCGCCAGACGCCTTGCCGATTCGGGCTATAATGCGCTCCTCCTCGACGGCAAGGATTTCGTCATTAATGATGTTCCCGGCTGCCAGAATGCTCTCCGGACAATCATCGCCAAATATCATGAGCAAGCCGGAATATCTCAAGGCAAGACAGCTGTTATCGGATATTCACTGGGAGGCGCCGTGGCGTTATCCTGCGCGGCAGGCATGCAGGAGGAGATTGCGGGCGTTATCGCGTACTATCCCGCCACAAGAATGATCTCGGATCAGGACGGATGCGTTGAGAGATTTCGCGTTCCCGTAACCGTCTTGCAGGGCGAAGACGATCATTACCTGAACTGCTGCACCGTTGAACAAATCAGGGACATGCATGCGGCCGCGCTGAAAAAAGGAAAAGACGCTCAGCTGATTGTTTATCCCAAAGCAGGCCACGGCTTCAATCTTGGCCCGCTGAAAAACAAAACGATGGATGAAGCGTCCTGGCGTAAAACCATGGAGTCGCTAAAACAGCATTTTCATTAACAAGGCGGAGTAAAGGGTTGCAACTTAAATACATATTTGATAATGAACCCTGCATGAAAGAAGAGCTCAGTCATATCAATGTGTTCCATGCTCTGAGGTCGGCAGGCATCGGCACAACGTCAAAACGTCTGGTGGTCGTGAATATTTTACTTGGCCTGCTCTTGGGGCTTTGCCTGATAACTTCCTGCAAACAGGCGGCTGAAAACACCGCGACTGCCGACCGGCGCTTAACAATCGTTGCCTCCATTTATCCCCTCTTCGATTTCGCGCGCGCCATCGGCGGAGATAAAGTCGCCGTCACGATGCTCCTGCCTCCCGGATCGGACGCTCATCACTACGAAATGACTCCCGGCGACATCGTCAGGGCCGGCAAAGCGGATATCTTCCTGTTCACCAGTTTCGAGATGGAGCCGTGGGCTCATAAAGTCATAAGCGCCGCCGCGGAAAACACGAACATGACGGCCCTCGAAGCGGGACAGGGAACACACCTTCTGACCATAGCCGAGCACGACGATCACGATGCCGTTCATCACGACGCCGCGAAAGAGGAACCGCATAAACATTTCAGCCGGTATGATCCGCATATCTGGCTTGATTTCGAAAATGCGCGTCTGATGGTGGACAACATCACCAGGACCTTCATTCAGAAAGATCCGAAAAACGGCGATCACTATAAGAAAAACGCCGGGCTCTTCAAGCAACGATTGACGGACCTGGACAACAAATACCGCGCGGAACTGACCCATTGCAAATCAAGAACCATCCTTCACGCCGGACATTGGGCGTTTGCCTATCTGGCCCGCCGGTACAACATCCGCTATGTGGCCGCCTACAATATTTCGGCGGACGCGGAGCCGTCACCCAAGCATATTCTTGCGCTCATTGGCGACATACGGTCGCAAAAGCTCAACTACATTTTTTACGAAGACCTGACGGCGCCCCGACTGGCGCAAACAATCGCCGGCGAAACCGGCGTGAGTCTGCTTAAGCTCAATAACGGCCATGACATCGGCAAAGACGATATGCAACGTGGCGTGACCTTTATCGCGCTGATGGAGAACAATCTGGCGCATCTTAAAAAGGGAATGCAATGCAAATAATCCGCGTGGAAAACCTGTCGTTTCGCTACAATGGCATGGAAGCGATCAGCGGCATCACCTTTTCCGTTGAAAAAGGCGACTATCTCGGCATTGTCGGCCCCAACGGTTCAGGCAAAAGCACGCTGATCAAAAATATTCTGGGGATTTTGCGGCCCGATCGGGGCCTGGTTGAACTGTTTGGAACGAAGCTTGCCCTTTTTCGCGACTGGAACAAGATCGGGTATCTTCCCCAGCGGATCAATGCGCTGAGCGCTCATTTTCCCGCAACGGTGTCTGAAATCGTGCAGATGGGCATGAAAAAGAAAAGCAGGGTCGCGCTCAGGCAGACATTGGACATGATGGCCATTGGACATCTGGCGTCGCGCCTGATCGGCGAGCTTTCCTACGGAGAACAGCAACGGGCCATGCTGGCGCGCGCGCTTCTGAGAAAGCCGGAACTGCTGATCTTTGATGAACCGACAACGGCGTTGGATCCCGAAACCCGGGAACTGTTCTATGCCATGACCGAGCAGTTGAACCGGACGGATCAAACCACCGTCATCCTGATCACGCACGACATCGGCGTGATCGGCCAATACGCGCAAAATCTGCTTTACCTGGACAAAAAATCCGTATTTTCCGGAACCTTCAAGGATTTCTGTTCGTCGCCCGACATGACCGGACTTTTCGGTCCGGCAAGCCAGCACATCATCTGCCATCAACATGATCACGCGGAAAGGCAACCCTGATGGAATTCACGGACATCCTCACCTATGGATTTATCCACCGGGCCATGATCGCGGGCGTTTTGATTGCGGCTGTTTGTTCTTTGCTGGGTCTGTTTCTTGTTCTGCGCCGTTTTTCTCTGATTGGAGACGGGCTGGCGCACACCACATTCGGCAGTGTCGCATTGGTGCTCTTCATCGGCCTTAGCCCTCTGTACATTACGCTGGCGACATTGCCGCTGGTGATGCTTGCGTCCCTGGCCATTTTCAAATTAACCTCTTCCAGAAAAATCAATGCCGATGCGGCCATCGGCATTGTCTCGTCCGCGGGAATAGCGCTTGGCGTCATTTTAACCAGCCTCTCCGGAGGAATGAACATTAATTTGTTCAGCTATCTGTTCGGCAACATTTTAACCGTTACGTCAACGGAACTTTATCTTTCCTGCATCGCCCTCATCGCCGTCGCATTCTGGGTCATTTATTTTTACAAAGATTTGTTCGCCGTCACCTTTGATCAGGAACTGGCGCAAAGCATGGGTGTCCATACACGGCAAATCAACATCATGTTGTTTTTACTGAGCGCAGTGGCCGCCGTTCTGGCCATGAAAGTTGCCGGCATCATGCTCGCATCCGCATTGATGATCCTTCCGCCGCTTACAGCCCTCCAGCTTTCGGCTGGCTTTCGGACCACTTTGCTCGCATCCGTTTTTTTTGCCGCCCTTGCGGTTCTGTGCGGCATTCTTTTCGCTTTTCTGTTCAATGTGCCGGCGGGACCGTCGATCGTTCTTTTAAACATTTGCTTTCTTTTTTTAACTTTCACGGCTAAAAAAATCTCCAGCATACGGAGGTAAATCCTGATGTCGCTTATCAAAAATCTGGCAGCATCGTCCAATCTGCTCTTCGTCGCAGCGGTTATTCTGGGTATTTTTTTGCCACAGGCTAAGCCTTTAATCTTTGTGCTGATTCTTCCCGCATTAACGATTCTTCTCACCGTAACGCTCTTGCGCTTTCCGCGCGGCTTTTTTAGGCATCTAAGGAAGCTCGTCCCCTCGATTCTTCTGGGCAACCTGATGAACTATCTTCTTCTGGGCAATGTGATCATTCTGGGAAGCATTTTTTTAATTCGGGACGAAAAGATATGGATCGGCATGATTCTGGTTGCCGCCGTGCCGTCCGCCGTCCATATCCTTTCTCTGGGAGAAAAAATGCGCGCCGATAAACCGTTGACGTTTGCGGGGCTTGCCGGAACCTACATGGCCGCCATTATCCTGATCCCTCTGATCGGTCTGGCGTTTCTGAAATACATTCCGATTTCCTACGAAAAGCTCATTGTTCTGGTCCTGGCGCTTGTCGTATTGCCGCTTATTTTCTCGCGCATTGCCGTTGACCGCAACTGGGATGCCGCCATTGAAAAACGGGCGGGGCTCGTTACCGAAGTATGTTTTTTTATAATTTTCTACGCCGTTGCATCCGCAAACGCCCAACTGATCAAAGGATGGCCGGTCGAACTTCTTTTCATCTGCGCCGTGGCGATTTTATCGATTGTTCCGTTTGTCATAACGTTCTTTTTCATACATAAACTGCATAAAGTTCCCGATCACGCGCTTATATCGCTCCTTCTTTTGGGAACCATGAAAAATTACGGACTCGCGGGCGCCATCGCCCTCTATGTTTTTCATAACGAAACGGCGCTGCCCGCTCTCATCTTTGCCACATTCATGTTCTTTTATTCCATAGGGCTGAAATTCATGGCGCACCGTTTTCCCGCGCCGGAAACCGCCCCGGCTCGTTTGCGCGATCCGGATCACATCTGACAAATAAAAAAAGGGGGCTTGAAAAACAAGCTCCCCTTTTTTATATAAAACTTTCGCAGGATTGACTATTCTTGACCGTCCACCCGATCTTTCAACTCTTTGCCGACTTTAAAGAAGGGCAGCTTTTTGGGATCGACTTTAATTTTGGTGCCGGTTTTCGGATTTCTTCCCGTATAAGAACCATATTCTTTAACAACAAAGCTGCCGAAGCCGCGAATTTCGATTCGACCGCCGTTTTTCAATTCATCGGTGAAACCCTTGAATACAAGATTAACAACATCAATAGCTTTCTTTTCCGTTAAATTCAGCTTTTTACTCAAAGCTTCAATAAGACCGGATTTATTCATAGATCCTCCTTATATACTATTTACAGCGTGAATTCCCTGATGGTTAAGCAAGTCACCGTTCACGGATGCGAATATGATTTATTTTTCGTTGTTTGTCAAGAATATTTTTACCTTTTTTGCCTTTCGGGCGCTGCGGTAAGGTGATGAATTTCCTTGCTCGTGAGATGTCTCCACTGCCCTTCTTTCAACCCGGTCAGTGTGATATTTCCAATGGATTGGCGCACCAGACGTGTGACCTGGCGTCCGCAGGCCTCGAATCCCCGGCGAATGATCCGGTTTCTGCCCTCGCGCAGCGTCAGAGACAGCCAGGTGCTCTTGTCATTGAACTTTTCAATTTTCAGGTTTTCCGGTTTGAAAGAACCGTCCGGGAGTGTCAACCCCTTGCCGATTTTCTTTAATTCTTCGGAACTTAACCGGCCGGCAATCTTCACCCGGTAGACTTTGGGAATCTCGAAACGCGGATGCTGGACCTTTTGAGCAAAGGCTCCATCATTGGTCAAAAGCAAAAGCCCAGACGAATCATAGTCGAGCCTCCCCACGGGATAAACACGCTCCCCGAGGTCGGCTGTCAAATCGACCACCGTCGGCCTGTTTTGCGGATCGGACATGGTCGTGACGTACTCCGCCGGCTTGTACAACGCAATGTAATAATTTTCTTTCTCAACGGAAATGGTCTTTCCGTCAATCCGGATCACATCCTTTTGCGGATCCGCCTTGACGCCCAGTTCGGTGACAACTTCGCCATTGACGCTCACCCGGCCCGCCGTGATCAGTTTTTCGGCATGGCGGCGCGAATCAACACCGGCGGCGGCAATGATCTTCTGCAAACGTTCTTTCATAAAACGGTCTCTTCGTCGGAAATTTCCGGCGAGGGAATATCCGGCTCGGGTGTTTCTTCAATCGCCTGATCTGCCGGCAGCGCCGCATCCGTTTCTGCCTGCTCTTTCGTTTCTTCTATGATCTCCCCTGGCGCACTTTCATCCAGCAACACGACTGCGTCTCCTTCGGCCACTGATTCAGAAACCCGGCTTTCGGTTTCCGGCGCCTGTTCGACCTGCTGAAGATCATCAAAATCAATCGTTTCCTGCTGATAAACCTCCTGGTTTTCCGTAAGCTCTTTGAGCTCCCGCATCGTTGGCAGATCGGTCAGCTCCTTGAGATTGAAAACTTCCAGAAACCTTTTGGTGGTTCCATAAATGATGGGTTTTCCCGGAACGTCTTTTCGCCCGACAATGCGGATCAGTTTCTTTTCCATCAATCCTTTGAGCGGCGCGCTGACATCAACCCCGCGGATACTTTCAATTTCCGCTTTGACAATCGGTTGCCGGTACGCGACGATGGCGAGCGTCTCCAGCGCGGCGGGCGAAAGCGAGGTAGGTTTCACACCCTTGAGTTTCTTGAGCCATAAGGCCAGCTCGGGGCGGGTGCGGAACTGATACCCTCCCGCCACTTCCTGAATGCAGATGCCGCTTGCACGCCGGTCATATTCAGCAATGAGCTGGTCGATGGCATCTTTGATTTCATTCTTTTCAACGCCCTCCAGGACGGCGCAGATTTTCTCCAACACCAGCGGCGCTTCCGACGCCAGAATCAACGCTTCAATAATTGCCGATAAATTTTCCATTTAAGACTCCACAGCCGGAAATATACGAATGGCGCCAAACGCCGCCGTCTGATAGGCCTTGATCATCTTGAGCTTGATGAGCTCCAGCATCGCCAGAAAGGTGTATACGATTCGACGTCTATCTTTTTTCTCACCCAGCAGTTCTTCAAACGTAAGGCTTTTTTCACGAATCAGGCGCTCCATGACATCATTGATGATTTCCGTCAATGACAATTTTTCCAGATCGATTTCCATCAGTTCTTTTTTATCCAGACGCGACACCACCGCGTGCAGGGCTTCAATGAGTTCAAAAATACTGACTTCGATGAGCTCGCCGTCATCGGACGTTTTGATTTTCTTTTCCTCCGGCAGAACCGCCGCCCGTTTAAAGACATCGCGCTCCAGGATCGGCCGATTAGCCAGCGTGGTGGCGGCTTCCTTGAACGCCTGATATTCCAGAAGCTGCTTGACCAGCTCCGCGCGGGGATCGCCTTCCTGGTCTTCGTCGGTTGGCTCTTCCGGCGCCGGCAAAAGCATCCGGGACTTGATGTGAATCAGCGTGGAGGCCATCACCAGATATTCGCCCGCCAGGTCCAGATTCAGCGATTTGATGATGTTGAGATAGTCTAGATACTGCTGCGTGATGAGGGCAATGGGAATATTGTAGATGTCGATCTCATTTTTTTTGATCAGGTACAATAGCAGATCGAGCGGACCTTCGAACACATCCAGCTTGATGGCATAATCGGACTTGATTTCTTCTTCGATCATAGGCGTCTTATATTTTTACGGCCTCGCGGACTTCGTCCATGGTCTGCCGGGCTATTTTGGCCGCCCGCGCGTTTCCGTCCGCAATAATATCATGGATTTGATCCAGATGGCTGGTATAGTAATCCATCCGCTCATGAACCGGATTCATGGCCGCTTCAATGTTCGCCGCCAGGATTTTCTTGCAATCCGTGCATCCGATGCCGGCCGCGCGGCACTCTTTGTTAATGGACGCCACCTGATCGGGGCTCGAATACAGTCCGTGGAAGGTAAACACATTGCAGATATCGGGATCGCCCGGGTCTTTTTTCCTCATGCGCTGCGGATCCGTAAACATGGAGCCCACTTTCTGCCGAAGATCCTGCCCCCGGTCGGAAATATAAATGGAGTTTTCATAGGACTTGCTCATTTTACGGCCGTCGATGCCCAAAAGCTTGGGCACACTGGTCAAAAGCGGTTCCGGAACGGGAAAAACTTCTTTCTGGTAAATAAAGTTAAATCGTCTGGCGATTTCACGCGTCAGCTCGATGTGCGGCAACTGATCCACGCCGACCGGCACACCGTAGGCCTTGTACATGATAATGTCCGCCGCCTGCAAAACGGGGTAGCCCAAAAAACCGAAGGTGGAGAGGTCTTTGGAGGTCAGCTCCGCCTGCATTTCCTTGTAGGTGGGATTGCGCTGAAGCCACGCCAGCGGCGTAATCATGGACAAAAGCAAAAAAAGCTCCGCATGCTCTTTCACGGCCGATTGCACAAAAAGGGTGCTTTTTTGGGGATCGAGTCCGGCGGCAAGCCAGTCAATGACCATATTCACGCCGTTATCCTTAATACAGTCCGTGGAACTGTACTCGCTGGTGATCGCATGCCAGTCCGCTACGAAATAAAAACAGTCATAGTCTCCGCTTTCCTGCAAGTTGACCCAGTTGCCCAACGCGCCGTGCAGATTGCCCAGATGCAAACGGCCGGTAGGCCTCATGCCGCTTAGAATTCTTTTCTTTGCCAAAACCAACGCTCCTTACCTGAAAAACTTGGGATGAATAAATGCACTAAGGCCTCCGATTGTCAACTCATAATGCGGAGGCCTTAGATCATACATTTTTTCGTAAAATACTATTTCACTTTGTCGGCCAGGGTTTTGCCGGCTTTGAATTTTACAACTTTCTTCGCGGGAATTTTAATGGTCTTGCCGGTCTGAGGATTTCTGCCCTCTCTTGCTTTTCTTTTAATCACGGAGAAGGTGCCGAAGCCGACCAGCCCAAGCTTGCCGTTCTTCTTGAGCTCTTTGGTTACCGCCGTTACATAGGCATCCAACGCCGCGCCCGCCGCCACCTTGGAAATACCCGCTTCATTCGCCATAACCTCGATCAATTCTTGCTTGTTCATTCTCTTCATCCCCCTTTCATAAAATTAAACGTTTAATTTTATAACCTGCCGCCTCCCGCGGACGTCTTATTCAATGATTTACAGCGCTGCTTATTCATGTATGAGACGAAGCATCGAATTGCTTCAAATTTGCGCTACGCCTAACACATAATAAATCAACACGCAAGAAAAAAGTGCCCGCAAATCGTGTGCGATTCAACAATAGCGCACATTTCAGGCAACTTGTCCCCGCGCAGGCTCATCACGTTCGACAGGCTTTCCACTTCAGCGCCGCCTGAAAAAAAACCGTTCAACTTTTTTAACCTGACAACCGATAATATAAACAGTCGTCGTTTTTTCTGTTTTTGTTCTTGCAGCAACCATTGCAACCGACTTCTAACCTCCATAGAGCTGACCATGCGGTATTTTAAGCACATAAATACACTTATATTTTCAGTTTTTATCATGATGTGCTTCTTGTTGTCGCAGGCATTTGCCTCAAACGAATGGCCGTCTTCTAAGACGCGGCCCATGCCGGATGCCGTCGGTAAAACCGATCAAATGATGGTCAAATACCGTGATGCGTCATTTGTGCAAAGCGCCGTGTCCGGGAAAATATCGTCTGAAAAAATTGAGGCGCATGTCAATCGCCTCCGGATGATCTCCGGCGAGCAGCTTGCTCACTATCGTTTTCTGTCCGGCGAAGGCCATGTTTTAAAGCTGTCGCGTAAAATGACTCGAGCCGAGGCGCAGAACCTCGCACGAATCTTGAAAAAAGACCCGAGTATTGTATTCGCGGAACCGGATATCCGCATGGTCCGGGTTTCAACGCCCAATGATCCTTATTTCTATAATCAGTGGAATTATAAATCGCCTTACGCTCCGGATTACGAACCGGCCGGCATCAATCTGCCCCGGGCCTGGGATTTGACATATGGACAAACAGCCGCCGTGGTGGCGGTTCTTGACACGGGCATTGTCGCCCACACCGATCTGGCGAACCGTTGGCTTTCGGGATACGATTTTATTTCCGACGTCCATTCAGCCAATGACGGCGACGGCCGGGACTCAAACCCGGCCGATCCCGGTGACTGGATCACGCCGGAGGAAAGCAATACCCCGGGCAATCCTTTTTATGAATGCACGGTGGAAGACAGCAGCTGGCATGGCACGCATATCGCCGGAATCTTAAGCGCCGTCTCGGACAACGGCATCGGCGTCGCCGGCATCGGCGCATCTTTACAAATTCTTCCCGTGCGCGTTCTGGGCAAGTGCGGCGGCTATGCCTCCGATGTTATCGACGGCATGAGATGGGCGGCGGGCCTTGCCGTAACCGGAGCCCCCGCCAACGCCGCTCCCGCCCGGGTTCTTAATTTAAGTCTGGGGGGCGACGGAGCATGCGGATATTTCATGCAGCTTGCCGTAAACGAAATCCTTGCGGCAGGGGGTGTGATCGTCGCCGCGGCTGGAAATAATAACGGCGATGTCTCGTTATATACGCCGGCCAATTGCGAAGGCGTCTTAAGCGTCGCCGCTCTTGATCGCTCGGGGGGCCGGGCGTCCTACAGCAACTACGGGACCGGGATTAAAATTGCCGCGCCGGGGGGATCAGGTTCGGACGGTATTGTCTCTACGTTCAATGCCGGAAAAACGTCTCCGGTTCCCTCGCCCAACGGGGATACGTATGCCCGCTACTCGGGAACCAGCATGTCGACGCCCCATGCGGCGGGCGTCGCATCCTTGATATTGACGCTCAATCCTTCTTTCACCCCTGATCAGATTCAGGCAAGGCTTCAGTCTTCCGCACGCGCGTTCCCTGCGGGAACGGGATCGGACTGCACAACATCGACCTGCGGCGCGGGCATTGTGGATGCGGCTGCCGCAGTTGCCGCCGATGTATTCATTGAAATAACGGAAATGCCGGAAGCCGAACCGGCCTATACAATCCAGGTTGCAAACGAGGGACCCGGCCCCGCCGATGCTGTTGTCGTGAGCATTCTTATTCCCGATTTTGTTTCTTTGAGATCGATTTCCCCAAGCCGGGGGGCGTGCGACACATCGGGTCAAATTACGTGCAAACTGGGCAATTTGCCTGTCTCGGAAAGAGCAACGATTGCACTGTCTTTGCAACCCGCCTCAGCCGGCGAATTTAAAATCTCGGCTGCCGTCGCCTCCGGCATTTATGATCAAAATACGGCAAATAACATCGCATCCGCGACGTCTTTCATTGAACTGTCGGCAACACAGACTCGTGCATCAGGCGGGGGCGGCGGAGGTTGCTTTATCGCCACGGCGGCCTATGGGTCTTCTGTGGAAAAGCATGTGCGCATTCTGCGGGCGTTTCGAGACCGTATTCTTCTGACCAGGCCCGAAGGCCGGAAGCTGGTGCAATTTTATTACAGGACAAGCCCGGCGATTGCGGCCCGGATTCAGCGATCCGACACTTTGCGTTTGATGACACGCGTCGGTTTGTTGCCGATGGTCGGCATGGCTTACGCCGCACTGACCGGCGGCACAGGCGGCGTTCTTTTGGTCCTGCTGACATTGATGCTGACCGCGCACGCCTTATTCGAAAGTATCCGCCGATATTTTCTCCAGTGGCGTTGCAATCCCCAAAGACATGTTACACGGTGATGCCCAGCGATTCACAAAGAATTTCGACCGGATCATAAGCCGTCATGCCGGAGAGTCCGCCCAGTTGCATCCGGCAGGAGCCGCAGTCGGCGACAATCGCCTCCGCGCCGGTTTTTTTAACGAGCGCCACGGCGCGCTGGCCCAGTTGAATCGCCGTTCCTTCATTGATCTTCTTAAATCCGTAGCTGCCGTTGAGTCCACAACAGGCGTCATCGAGAATTCTGCATTCAATCCCCGGAATCCGTTTCAGTAAATTGGCCGCCGGATACCCGATACGAAGCGCCCGCAAATGACAGGGAATATGATAAGCCAGTGTTCGTTTCACTTCTTTAAATTCAGGTTGGACGGCCTTCTCCTCCATCAGTTTGAGAATATACTCATGCAGGTCATAGCTGTTTTCCGCGATTTTTTTTGCCTCGGGGATGTCCATAATGCCCTGATAGTCGTGCAGGAGGCAAAGCCCGCAGGAGGTGCAGGTGTAAATGACATCATAGCCGGCATCAATATAATTGGATAAGGACTCGACGTTTTTCCGTGCAAAAGACCGCGCCAGCGCCAGATTCCCGTTGCCCAGCGCGGGCAGGCCGCAGCACCATTGCGGCGGCAAAACCACGTCGACGGAAAAAGATTGCAGCAGATGGACAATTTTTCTGCCGATGTCGGGACGGTAAAAATTAATAAAGCATCCGTGGAAAAAGGCGACTTTGCGCACCGACCGGCTGCGCTTTTTCTTTTCCCAGCGCAGCGTTTTGAAACTGAACCTGGGAAACGGAATATACGTAGCGATCCCCATGCGCTGAAATATTTTTTTGCCGATTTTCGTCGCGGCCACCTTATTGGCGATAGGCGCCGTAATCGACCCGAGGGTGGAGAGGTAATAATTGTTGGCAAAAAGCAGATGCGCCGCCGTATGCGGGTGTTCCAGGCCGTAGCGCTGCTGCGCGCGCAGAATCATCTGCGCGGGCTCCACGCCGCAGGGGCAGGCCATGTCGCAGCGCTTGCACTGGCTGCACAGCATGACCCATTCATCAACCGATTTTTCGCGGTCGCTGCGGAAGCGCTGCGCGTCGGGCCCCGCCTGCTTGGGACCGGGAAAGTTTGGATTGACGCGGAAGACGGGACAGTTTTCCACGCAAATCGTGCAACGGATGCAGTGTTCATAATTCATCTCAGGTACTCCAGACAATGCGTCGCCGCCGCATGCGCCGAGGCGATGGCAAACCCGTGGCCGCAGCCATTCTTCAACGCTTCCAGACGCGCGAGAATCGCGCCGCAGGCAAAGATATTTTCCCAAGGACCATCCGCCGGACGAAAGGATGAATCCACGACGATGCCCGCCTTGCCGATGCCGTGGCCGGCTGAAAAATAATCCTGCTCATACCAGTCTTCCCATTTTCCCGGCACGAAGACGGGCAAATCAAACACGTTTTCCGTAATGGTCTCCCGCCGGGCAGTCAGCCCGCCGCCGACAAATGAGCCCGTAGCCAGAATAAACGCCCGGGCGTTGAGACTTGTTGGCCTGCCTTGCGACTCGGCCATCACCGCCTCGATTTGCTTTCCGGATTTTTCCACGCCGATCACCGGCCAGCCCCAGTAAATCACGCCGCCTTTGCGGCGGTACTGGTCTTTCAAGGCGTTAAACAGCCTTCGACCGGGCATGGACGGCGGAATCGTGGGAATCTCAAACACCGGCCGCTCCAGGCGATACTCGATTTTGCGAATAATCTCATCCGCCGATTCCAGGCCCAGGACGGCGGGAACGGCAATTTTGTCTTCATGGATGCAAAGCTGCTCCATCCACAGAATAAACGCCTCCAGAAAGGCCTCGTCTTCAAAACGGGCGGCAATGCCCATGGTCGTGGCGGCGCCGGCGTCGTACGTCGAAAAAGAAGCGTTTTTCAAACGCGCCGTGATATAGCTGGGATAAAAATCCTTCAGGCCCGCAAACGTCACGATGTGTATCTTCTCGTCTTCCTTTTGCGCGGAGGCTTCCATGGTTGAAGGCGTAAGACAGGTGGTTTTAAACGCGCCGATGGCGGAAAGGATCCTCCTGTTTTTTTCGGGATCTCCCGCATACGACAGATCCATCTCCGCCATGCGCGCCTGAAAATCCGTCAGAGCCTCGCGGATCAACTCCCCTGGAACCTCGCGAAACGGATGCCCAAGCGGCAGTCCGGCAACGCCCAGCAGGGGATTCTCATCGCGCGAACAGACATCAATGCAGCCCGTGGACAGACAGACGGTGGACTCGCCGGTCGTCACCAGCGCGACTTTCAATCCTTCTTTTGCAAGCCGTGTTCCCGCGGTCAGGCCCGCCACACCTGCTCCGATGACAATGACATCGAATTCGGTCACGCTCACTTGTTTTTCTCCATCGCCAGAATACCCAGATAAATATATTCGACAAGTTGTTCTTCGCGCAATTGATCGCCCCACAGCGCATAACGAATGCCGCGAAACCGCCTCTGGAGAAATTCGCGCTGGGATTGCATGGATTGCTCCGCCGTCAGCATATTCATTTCATGCATGATGCCGATGGCCCGAAACGTACAGAAACCGCCCTGGCACGGCCCCATCCCAAGGCGCGTGCGATGAGAAATATCGCCGACATTTCTCGTTCCCGTCTCATCGATGATGCGCTCCACATCCTTGCGGTCCACCAGCTCGCATTCACAGACAATATCCTTCATGCCGGCCAGGCGCTTGGAAAGGGGATAGCCGCTCAATTCGTCCTGCCCGTCGAGCGGTTTTTCGGCGGTTTCGCACGCCCTTTTGAGATTAAAGGCATTCATAACGGTGTCCACCATCTTCTCGGCCATGAGCCGAAACGTGGTGAGCTTTCCGCCGACGATGCTGTAAAGACCGTTTTCATGATTGATGATCTGAAATCCGCGCGATATTTCCCGGCTGTCGCTTTTGGATGATTTCAACAGGGGCCGGACTCCGGAAAACGCACGGATCACGCGCGTCTTATTGAAATGCGGAATCATCCGTCCAGCCTCGACAATGATCGTATCCACTTCGCTTGCCTGAATGGGGATTTTATCCGGGTCTTCCACGGCAAGCGACGTCGTTCCCGCCAGGCACACGGCTTCATTGGGTACAATGATGTCGCCGTCGGAAGCGGGACGCAGGCGATTGATAACCATATCCGTCAGACGATGATTGGTGATGACGAGCGACCCCTTGGACAACGTGATGGGCACCTCGCAGCCGGCAAGCCTTGCGACCAGGTCGGTCCAGGCGCCGGAAGCGTTGACAATGATGTTGCCGTGTATTTCCCTGATTTCGCCGGTTGACTGATCGAGCGCCTTCACGCCGATGCACCGGCCGTGAGATTTCACAACATCGATCACTTTGTGGCGTATAAAAATGATGCCGTCATGCATTTGCGACGTCCGGATGTTGAGCATGCACAACCGGAAGGGATCGATCGAACAGTCCGGCACCCGGATGGCCTCTTCGAGCTCCGGATTGAGGTTGGGCACCAGCTCCAGCGCTTTTGTGGACGACATAACATCCGTGGGAATGCCCACCTCGTCGCAGCTGCGCAGAAATCGTTCCCGGTAGCGCTTGGAATCGCCGGGCAGCCGCACAAAAAGCCCTCCGGTCTGCTCCACGCATTTCTGCCCGATGCGCCGAAGAATCAGATTTTCATCATAACATTCTTTCGCCGCTACCGGATCGGACACCGCATAACGGCCGCCGCTGTGCAGCAGGCCGTGGCATGCCCCCGTGGCGCCCGCCGCGAAATCCCCCTTCTCAATCAGACAATGCGGGATGCCCCGAAGCGCCAGATCCCGCGCGATCCCGCATCCCGTGGCCCCCCCGCCGATAATGATGACATCCGTTTTAATCATAGTCTTCTTTTGACCGTCTTATCCGACGACGCCGCCCTCCCCGGCTTTTCTTCCGGGCGTTTTGTTTGCATCCCTGCGTCAAATAAAACTGCGATCGTTAAGCGGACTTTATCGTTTCTTTACACCGAACCGATCATATCGCATAATGTTATTTTATTTTCACCTGCATTAATCCGATCCGAGTTCCAGACTTAACAGTCCGCAAAAAATTTTCGGCTCAATTATTCACGAGGAATGTCTTAATGTCCAGAACAACCTCAATTTTATGGATATTTTTTATCCGTTCATCCCTTCCGGAAACGCCCCGAAAGCCTCAAAACCCTATTGCCTTTTTTGCCATATTTTGCTTGACTTATTTTCCCCGCCAGTGCATTGTATTCCACATAGCGACATATTGTGCCACATAGAGGCACTGAAACGCAGTTAGGACGACGGACGACCTGATGCAGCGCCTTACACCACCTGTCATCTTTTAAAAGGTCCTTCGACATCCCAGTCCAAAGAGTCATTTTCGTATCCCGACCAGGGCTTCGGGGCGATAAAGCTCTCGTGATTCGTCCTTCCATTGCGTTTTGCCGCATGGACATCAAAGAAAGGAGGGGATGCTTTACTATTCTGAACGCTTCGCTTGAGGTGAAAGAACGGGGAACCTGATCATACATTCAGGCAACAGGTTCATAAATTCTTTCGGCATGACGTCGCGTTTTGATGCACGTAGTCAACAGGCTCTTCACAAACCGGGGGTGGAAGGGAGAAATTAAAAAAACATTCTTTAACCTTATGGAAGAGGGTATTGTATGAAGCTAAAATCTATTCAAACTCTTTCGGCTTTTGCAATCATGTGTCTGCTTGTAACAGGCATGACCATTTCAAAAGCCCATGCGCAATGGTGGACCTCATCATCCAGTTCTTCTACATCAGGATGGTGGAGTTCTTCATCATCCAGTTCATCTTCAAGTTCGTCATCCAGTTCCAGTTCCAGCAGCGGCGCGTCCGGAGCCACAACCATTGTGCCGGATTCGACCTGGACATGCGGCATGCCGGGCGGCATTCCCGATCCAAGCAGTGGAACACTGGTTTTTAAAACCACATTAACAGCCGGCACACCGCTGCAGGTGGGGACAACGCCCTATGGCACAAGGCGAATCACGCCCATTTCGGGAGGAACCTTGAGCGGCGGAACCCTGAGCGGATCCATTTCAAGCGGCGCCATTGATTTCGATTTGTTTTTGCCCAGCGGCGCTATTGAACATGAAAGCCGCTATACCATTAAACCTTCAAGCTCCACCGTTATCTACATGCGCAATTGCGGCGTGGCCGACGGCAGCGACGTGCGTTTTGTCGCGGAGTTTGAAGCGCCCACCAGCGGCTCTTACAGCTCGCTCAACAGCGGCACGTATATTGGAAAGCGTCAAGTAACATCGAGCGGGATTGTTCTTTCGGTCTACAAATTGTCGTCATCCACGCCCAACCCCGCCCACACGGTCGTAAAGACACCCGCCGATTCGTCTCTAAAACAGCAGGCCTGGAACTGCACCGGCCCCGGCAGCAGCGCGGCGCAGGGCAATTCAGTGACAACCGCCAAGGTCAACATCGGCTCTTCGCTTTCGGTGGGCACATCCAAATACGGCCGACGCACCATTATTCCGATCACCGGCGGGACCGTGAGCGGCACAGGCCTCTCGGGCAGCGTCAGCGCCGGCGGCGCGGACTACCAGTTATCGACCAATGCGGGCTATCAGATTGAAGCACGCTACACCATAAAAGCGTCTAACGGCGAATATATTGTCGTGCGCAACTGCGGCGACTTCGGAACGTCCGACCTGACCAACATTCTGTTCGAGGCCAAAAAAGACGGCGCATACAACTGGCTCAACACGGGCTCGTTTGTCGGCACGCTGACCACCGGCATCGGACGTGTCACCATCGGTGTTTACGAGCGAAAATAAATTGTTTTGGGGCAGGCTTATTAATTAACTTAACAACGATCACCTTATGGAGGAGGCAAATGCTATGAAAAGAAAATCCGTTCACAATCTTTTGATCATCGCAATGGCATGTCTGTTTATCACCGGCATGACCGTGGCAACAGGCTATGCACAGTGGTGGACATCATCCAGTTCGTCAAGTTCATCAACATCAGGATGGTGGAGTTCGTCGTCGTCCAGTTCATCTTCATCCAGTTCAAGTTCAAGCTCAAGCTCGAGCTCGAGCTCGAGTTCAAGTTCGTCAAGCTCCAGCTCTTCGGGAATTCCCGGTGACAACATCGTGTGTCCGTCCAGCAACCAGGCAGCGGGCAACTACACCTATTCGATTACATCCGGGGGCAGAACCCGCAGTTACCGTCTGCATATTCCGAGCAGCCTGGTTACCCCGGCCGCCGTGGTGCTCAGTCTGCACGGCATTACCAGTTCCGCTTCCGCCCAGCAGTCCGGAAGCGGTTGGGACACGACATGCGACAGCAACAAGACCTTTGTCGTGGCTTATCCCGATGGCGTGGACAAGGCCTGGAACGTGGGCCCCTTCAATAATGATATTGACGACGCGCGCTTCATGGTTGACGTGGTCAACGATATTTCCAAGCGTGTGCGCATCGCTCCCAACAAAATCTTCATCAGCGGCACATCGCTGGGCGGCGGTTTCTCCCACAAGATGGCCTGCAAGCGGGCAAACTACTTCGCCGGTGCGGCGCCGGTGGTTTTCCACCTGTGGTCCAGTCCCACCGACGTTGCCGACTGCGCGCCCGTACAGCCCATTTCGGTTCTGGAATATGCCGGCAAGAATGACTTCCTCGTGAGATATTCGGGCGGCACCAGTTCGGTAAACGGCGGCACCATGACCCACCTGTCGGCCACTGCAAGCTTCCAGAAATGGGCCAGTCTGAACAGTTGCTCCGGCAGCCCCGTGACCACCTGGTCATCCGGTATTTCATACAACAACAAGCAGTATCAGAACTGCAGCAATGGTGTGATCGTTGGTCTGGGCACCTTAAGCTGCGGCCACGGACACTGCGCGGATACATCCTTCGGCCTGCCGTCGGATGACGCCTGGAAAGTGTTTAAAACCAAAACACGCGCCGGCCGCAAGGCGGACGCCTGTAAATAATGGTTTAATTGATTGATAATTTTAGGGGTGGCCACATCTATCCAAAATGCGGCCACCCCTGTTTATTTCTTCCCCGACAACACCTTTGAGCTAACAGCCTATAGTCTATCAGACTACAGCCTTTATTATTCCTCTTCCCAGCTTCTGGCGCGTTCCACAGCCTTTTTCCACTTCGTGTAAAGCGCCTGCCGCTTGCCCTCTTCCATCACAGGCAGGAACTTCCGGTTGACGCTGCGCTTCTGGGCAATCGTTTGCTGGTTCTTCCAGAAGCCCACCGCAAGTCCCGCAAGATATGCCGCGCCCAGCGCCGTCGTTTCAATGACCTCGGGACGCTCGACCGGCACACCCAGAATATCGGCCTGGAACTGCATCAGGAAATTGTTGGCGCAGGCGCCGCCGTCAACGCGCAGCTCGCATAGATCAATGCCGCATTCGTCGCGCATGAGCTCCAGCACATCGCGGGTCTGGTAGGCAATGGATTCGAGCGTCGCCCGAATGATGTGATTGCGCGTCGTGCCGCGGGTCAGCCCCAGAATCGCGCCGCGCGCGTACATATCCCAGTATGGCGCGCCCAGGCCTGTAAAGGCCGGCACCACATAAACCCCCTGCGAGTCGGGAACTTTTGTCGCAAAGTATTCGCTGTCTGTCGCGTCATAGATCACGCGCAGGCTGTCACGCAGCCATTGAATGGCCGCCCCGGCCACAAAAATACTGCCTTCAAGCGCGTATTCCACTTTGCCGCCGATGCCCCAGGCGATGGTTGTCAAAAGACCCTTTCCGGAATGCGCCAGCGTCTCGCCGGTATTCATGAGCATGAAACAGCCGGTCCCGTATGTGTTTTTGACCATGCCGGGCACAAAACAGGCTTGGCCGAAGAGCGCCGCCTGCTGATCTCCCGCACAGCCGGCAATGGGAATTTCCGCGCCGAGCAGGCGCGCATCCGTCAGGCCGTAAACGGCTGATGATGGTTTCACCTCGGGCAGCATGGATAAGGGAATATTAAGTTTTTCCAGAATGGACTTGTCCCAGGTCAGCGTTTTAATATTGAAGAGCATGGTGCGGGAGGCATTGGAATAATCGGTGACATGCACCCTCCCCCGCGTCAGATTCCAGATCAGCCAGGTATCGACGTTGCCGAAAAGCAATTCGCCTTTTTTCGCCCTTTCCCTGACGCCTTCGACATTGTCCAGAATCCATTTGACCTTGGTCGCCGAAAAGTAGGCGTCAAGCACCAGCCCGGTATTTTCACGGATGTACGGTTCGAAGCCCACGGCCTTCAGTTCGTCACATATCGCCGATGTCCGCCGGCACTGCCAGACAATGGCGTTATAAACCGGTTTGCCGCTCTGCCGTTCCCACACGATGGTGGTTTCGCGCTGATTTGTGATGCCGATGGCCGCAATCTCTTCCGCGGCAATGCCGGTGGTGGCCAAAAGTTCGCTCACGACGCCGCTTTGCGACCCCCAGATTTCCATCGGGTCATGCTCCACCCATCCGGCTTTGGGATAGATTTGTGTAAATTCCTTCTGGGCAACTTTCACGACGCGTCCGTCCTCATTATAGAGAATGGCGCGGGAACTGGTCGTTCCCTGGTCTAAAGCAAGAATGTATGATTTCTTCATGGGAGCGCTCCCTCCTTCTTTTTTTCAACATCTTTTAATTCCACTTTGAGCTCAAGCAGTTTGAGCATATCTTCAAGCGCAATGATGCCGACCAGATTATCGCTTTCCACCACCAGCAGGCGGTTGTTGCCGGTTTTTTGCATGACGGCCAGTGCTTTTTCAGCGCTTTCATCTGGTCCGATGGTGGTGTCTGGAGAGCAGGGCTCCGTCACGGATCCCACGGTCTGATGGGGCCACTCTTCGCGCGGCACGCGGGCGGTGCCGGCAACGGTGATGCAGCCCATCAGCCTGCCGAATGATACGACGGGATATAACCGATGATGCTGTTTATAGATGTAATCCTGAACAAACTCCTCAAGCGAGATGGCTCGGGATACCGAAACCGGATCTTTGACCATCACATCTTTTACCTTGACATCATGAAAAACGTTGCGGGCCAGAACTTGCTGGTAGGAACCCTGCGCCGCCATGCGGATGAAAAACCCGATCATCAGCCACCACAGACCGCCCACAAAACTGCCTTTAATAAGAGAAAATACACCCAGGGCGATTAAAACAAGCCCCAACCCCGACCCGACATTGGCGGCAATGGAGGTGGCCCATCGCAGATCTTTTTTCCAGCGCCACAAAACGGACCGGAGAATTCTTCCGCCGTCGAGTGGAAAAGCGGGCGCCAGATTAAAAGCGGCCAGAATCAGATTCAGCCAAGCCAGATAGGAAACAACGCCGATGACGGTTATCGGCCAGCCGTAGTTCCTTCCGATCCAGATCAGCAAAAACATCAATCCGCTGGCGATGGCGCTTAAGACAGGCCCGGCCGCCGCCATCCAGAATTCGGCCGTCGGAGACGCGGGGTCATCTTCCATTTGCGCGACGCCTCCGAAAATAAACAGTGTAATGCTTTTCATGCCCATGCCGTAATGTCTGGCTACGAGGGAATGCGCCAGTTCATGAATGATAATGGATAGAAAAAGCCCCAGAGCGCCCGCCGCTCCCATTAACCAGTAAGAAGACTGCGGCAAATTTTTATAATATTCCGGAAACAGGCCGCCTGCAAGCGACCACGTAATGAGCGCCGCCAGAATCAGCCAGCTTAAATCCGCTTTAATTTCAATACCGAATATTTTAAACAGGGTTATGGAATGTCCGAACATGATTATTTTTTCTTTCCTGATCCTGAAATTGCCCCGCGCTAACGAAATGATTGAAAAAATAAGAAAACCTGCCGTAAAATAACCCGGCGACCTGAAAAAAATCAACCCGGAATTTTCTTTTTTGGACACAAATGCCGATTATATGAGATGAAAAATAATCATCCGGCTGAAATGATTTGACACCCCGATGATTTTTAATATAAAAGTACAGTTAAATTGACATCTTGAATGGTGCACGAAAGGTTTACTATGAAAAAACACAAATTAAGCATGCCGTTGATTTTTCTATG
This sequence comes from uncultured Smithella sp., assembly GCA_964525155.1. Classification (GTDB taxonomy): domain Bacteria; phylum Desulfobacterota; class Syntrophia; order Syntrophales; family Smithellaceae; genus UBA8904. Next base: position 40,916 of record CAZGDK010000004.1, read on the forward strand.
GGTCGCCTTCCTGGTCTGTGTTGCGTCCGCAGAGCAACAAGCACCAAAACAGGCCCCTCAGGAATCTCTGCGCTGGGTGACACTGTCCACGGATTCACGGGATACGGTCCGCGAAATCATCCGCTCCGAAGTGGACAGCCGCGAGTCTTTCTCCACAAGAAATGAAGAGAGAACAAATCTCAAAGCCGTGGAAGATGAAAAAGAAAAGGAAGACGCTGATTATAAAAACGCGATTATCGCCGCCAACAAGGAATTCGTCCGCGCCAAGAAAAAACGCGACGATATCACATCGCAGTTTCAAATGTCCTCGGCCGATCTCGACGAATCCGCCAAGGGGATAAAAACCATTCGCGCTACCATTGAAAATCTGGACGGACAGATCAGCCGCTACGAACAGGACATTAAAACCCAGCAGGACTCTCTCAAACGATGGCTGCAAACGGAAAAGCAAGGTGAAATTTTGGTCGCCGTCATTTACAAACGCGGCTTCCGGGACAGCTCTCATTCCATGGAAGGCAAGGCGGACGTGGCATCCGCGCCGCTGATCGCCGCGCATATGGGAACCTACATCCAGTCTTTTACCAAAGTCATCAACAATGTCACTTCGGTGGATTTCATCCGCGCCACGGAAGAAGGCACGGCCAAGTGGAATAACGAGGAACCTCTGCGCATCGCTCTGGAAACAACCGACAAGGGCACATCCTACCTCCGGCTGAAGCGCTATGAATTGTATCCATTTCAGGAAAGCAAAACCGGAAAGGTCAAGCAGGGAGGAAGCGCCGGATTCAAGGCTTCGCTGGTTAAATCCCGTACAGATCTGGATGATTTTTTAAGAGCCAATCAGTATGATCCGGACAAGTATGAACTGGATCGCGCTTATAAAAATATTTCCAGCGCCAATCACAGCAATGCCCTGGCGGAAGAAGGACTCAACGAACAGGTCAAATCCTTCCAGGAACGGATTCTGAACCTGCAAAATAAAATCCGCGAATCGGCCGCGGAGCGCGACGTCCAGAAAACACAGCTCAAGCGCAAGGAAGAAAATTATTACAAACTGAGTCTCGATGTCGCCTCCATCCGGGAAAAGAAGGATTTGGCCGAGCAGTCCTTTCATCAAGCCCAGCGTTTCCTTCAGGAAAAAAAGAGGGTCCACGAATCCATTATCATCAAGTCCGCTCTGGCGGCCACCAAGGGGTCTCAAACGCCCGCCGAAGCATCGGCGGAAGTCATTCTCGACAAGCTGGCCGAAGTCAAAAACGATGCCAAAACCCAGCATTCGTCTTCCGCGACGGAAGTCACCAACTTCCAGGTAACCGCGGAAACCGCCACGCAATCCATCACGGACGCGAGAATCACATCCGTTCGTTTGATCTCGTTTATCAATGAGGGCGACAGCGTCCGCGTCAAAATGGCTTTTCGCGTCCGAACCATTCTCGAAGAGCAGCCGCAGGCGGAAGAAGCGGCCAGGACCGAGGTTCAGCCGCCCCCCAAGGCGCATCACGAACCGCCGGCGCGCGTCCAGACGAAAAAAGCGCCCGCCCCCGCCCCGCACCCCAAGGCAGCCCCCGTCGCTCCGCCTCCCGAACCCTCTGTTTTGGCGAAAGCGATTCCGCCGTTTAAACGCGCTTATCGGCCTGTGGCCGTCAAGGACGCGCTGGGGTGTTCCTTTGAACTGCGCAGCGCGAATTTGACGCAGGAAGGTCTTCGCGTTCTGGTCGAGGTCGTCAACCTGGACAAAGAACTGCGAAACGTCGCTTTCTATGACGAATACTGGAGAAGCTGGCCGAGATCAAAGCTGCTCGATGAGGCGGGCACGATCTATTACAACACGCACACCTATGTCTGGCAGGGCTCCCAAAAAAAGCTCACCTCCGAAATTGACCGGCGCCGCGGCGTTGACATCCAGCCGCAAACATCCCTGACTATGGAATTGATTTTCAAAAATATCCCTGAAAACGTCAAAACCGTTAAAATCGTTTTGCATCCGTTTATTTATTATTCGACAGGCCGAAGAGAAACCTGGCAGGAATTTGATCTGACTATGGCGGATATGCGCATACGGCGATGAATCAGAAATTGATGGGAGGCTTTATGAAAAAATTCATTCTTCTGTTATTGTTTGCGTTCATTTTTAGTCTGACAACCGCGGCTGGGGCCGATTTTTATACCTGGGAAGACGAAGACGGCACAACACACATCACCGATTATCCGCCGCCGCAGGGCAAGAGCGGCCAGGGCGTTAAAATTCACAGAGATGAAGGCGCCACGCCTTCCGATGCGAAGGAGTCCGCTCAGGGGACGCCTGCAAAAGAACCGGATGTAATTCTCTTCACAAAAAACGTATGCCCGGACTGCGACAAAGCCCGGGATTTTTTAAATTCCCAAAATATTAATTTTACGGAATACAACATGGATACGGATCCGAATGCCGCGGCCAAAAGAAAAGCAATCGACGACAACAGCGAAGTTCCGTTTGCGGTGATCAACCGCTCGCAGGTTTATGGATTTTCGGAATCGGTCTACAAACGGGTCTTGAACATTAATCCGCAGGTAAACTGACGCGTTTCTTGAAGCCGAAATCTGCCGCCGCGATTCAGGCGGTATTATTTCGGCAGCTTGATTTTTTGCCCCAGAAGCAGGGCGTCGTTATCGGTCATGTTGTTGAGGCGGCGCAATTCTTCCACCGTGATGGCGCTGCTTTTGGCCAGAGAATACCATGTGTCGCCTTTCTTGACCACATATCGCGTCAGAGGTCTGGCATCGGATGTTTTCTGAGCGGCGGGCACAAGAATTTTGCGGCCGACGTAAAGAGGATCGTTGATTCTAAGCTGATTGAGCTTCAAAAGGACCGCAAGCGTCGTCTGATGATGTCGCGCGATGGAATTTAGCGTATCGCCCCGGCAAACGCGATAGACAGACGTTTTGAGCAGCGGCCCCGCGTCTTCGGTTTTTTTCGCCATCGTCGCATCCGCCTCACTGTTTTCCCCCGTCTCAGCCCCCTTGGCCGCAACGGCTGTTGTGCCAAAATAACCGGCAACGGACAGAGCCACGGCCTCGGCAATGGTTTTATGAAAATTTTTTTTCCTCAGCATCCGCTCTTCCTCGGCATTGGAGAGAAACGCTGTTTCCAAAAGCACGGCCGGCGTATCCAGTATTTTCAAGACACGAAACGGTGCTTCGTGAAAAACGGGGTATTTCAGGGTGTGCACCCGGCCTATCTGGCTTAACAAATCAGCAGCAAAGGTTTTCGACAGATTAATCGTATGGGTTTGAAACATGTTCAGGATGATCTCATCGGACTGGTTATTGCCCTCGCCGTTGGGCACGCCGCCGATCACATCCGAGAGGTTTTCATTATTGGCTAAAAGCCTTGCCGCTTCGTTGCTGGCGCCGCCCATGGACAGGCAATAGACCGACCCTCCGCGGGCGCGCCGGTTTTTCGCCGCATCCGCGTGCACGCTGATAAAAAGACTTGCGGACTGATCCTTGGCCGTTTGCAGCCGTTTGTTGAACGATACGTAATAATCGCCGTCGCGCGTTAGAACTGCCCGATAGCCCGGCATTTTATCAATCGCTCGCTTGATTTCCCGGCCGATGGCCAGCACGACATGCTTTTCATACGTGCCGCCTTTCCCGATGGCGCCCGGATCATCTCCGCCGTGGCCGGGATCAATGACAATAACTTTTTTGCGAAGCGGAGAAGAGGCCGCGGGTTCTTTTACCGCCGGTTCCTTAACCGCCTGCTCAATCATGATATCCACAACCACGCGGTCGGGCTTATCCATGAATTTTTTCAACTTGAACACATCGGCTTTCAGGCGCTTATCGAGAATCAAATCGATTTTGCACCTGTTTTCGTCTCTGGATGTAAAAATGATTTTGCGGATGCCGGGTTTGCCGATGACCTGTTCAGCCGGAATTTGAGCATCAAATACGGCATTGGAGAACTCGATCGTCAGGATGTTATCTTTGATTTGAAACTGATAACTCGGTTCGTCGCTGACATCAAAGACAATCCGCGTATGATCGGGCGCGGCCCAGCTGCGGGCTTTCAATATCTCCGTTGCGGCAAAACTCCACTGCGACCACAGCAACAAACACCCCATGGACAGACAAAAAAACAATATTCGCATTGATTTATTTTCTGCGCGCCGCATGAAGGTGAATTAACAAATTTCCATTTTAACTGCAAGGAAAGGTTAAAGATTCATTTTATTCATTGAACATTATTTCAGGATATAGTAGAAGCTCGACTCACGGGCGATTAGCTCAGTTGGATAGAGTACTGGCCTCCGAAGCCAGGTGCCGTGAGTTCGAATCTCACATCGCCCACCAAGTCATCATACGATACAATCCATAGAAGCCCAAAAACCCGCCAGAATTAGCGGGTTTTTTATTGGAATTGATATCTCAGAAACCTGTTGTCTTTTTTAATTTCCGGGATACTTATTCCACCAGTCATCGGCATCCTTGAACAGAACAAATAAATCCCCGGCCATTTCTTCGATCACGTCTTTCAATTCAAGCTCCGCCAGCCAACTTTGGGGGATGGCCGCTTTGCCTTGCTTCGCGCCCAGAATATTGCCGGTAATCGAACCGGTGCTGTCCGAATCTCCGCTGTGATTGACGGCCAGGCAAACGCCTTTTTCAAAATCCCCATTCGCAGCCAGCGCGCAATAGAGCGAAATCGCCAGCGCCTCTTCGCCAACCCAACCGCCGCCCATTTTTTCCATGGTTTCCGGACAGGGTTTTATCTTTTTGTCTTTCCTGAGAGCCAAAGCCAGTTTAACAGCAGTCAGCGTTTCTTCGTGACCATTGTACTTTTTGAGAATGGACAACGTGTGCTTTACGGCGTCTTCAATGCTTTCACCCGCGATCATCTCCGCTATAATGGCCGCCAGACATCCCGCGGGAAGATAGCCCGATGGATGCCCATGAGTGATCGCGGCGATCTCACAGCCCAGCTTGAAAATAGCCTCAAGTCTCTTCTTTTGTGTGGCAAATGAACCGGCTTTTGCACCAAACAGTCCAACCGGTGCGGCGCGCATCACACCGCCGCAGCCCTTGCTGTTATTGATCGGATTGTCCGGTGTGCCCATCTTCGCGCTTTGCAGAGCAGAAAGGCAGGTATTGCCCGGCGCCCGGCGATGGTGCATATCTTTTATTGTCAACAACCAGCCGTCCTGCACGATATTAAAAGCCTCGTGGGCCGATTTCGTCCCCTGCGTTGCGAGCCACCGCAGATAAGAACGATGAACTATCGAATTGTACTCGGCGGGTATGCCTTTGAGATGCTCCCGGCAACAGGCGCGAAGAAGACCTTCCGCTGTGAACAGTGTCATCTGTGTATCATCAGTGATCGCGCCTTTTCTGCCATAGCAGGGGGCATAATTCGCAATACCGTTTTCACCGTATTTGCTGCGTATGGCTCCTATAGAATCAAACTCGACGGCCGCGCCCAGCGCGTCACCAACCGCACCGCCTAAAAGACACGCCGCAAAATAGTCGGCGCTTAATCGGCCGATCACCGGCTTGCAGGAATAAACATACTTTTCCTGATCCTGTGTTTCTATCGTTCCGGAACGTGCTGCGCGAACCGCCAAAATTGCATCCTTTTGAGGCATGCCCAGTTCGACCAGCAGTTGCGCCGCCACCGTGCCCGTCCGTCCTAAGCCACCCCGGCAGTGGAGAAGTATTTTCCCGCCGTCCAATAGAATTTGCCGCAGCTTCGGCCCGGCACTTTTCCAAAGATCAATAAATCGCCTGTCAGGGGGGTGAACATCGGGAATGGGAAGATGGTAGAATGTCATCGGATAGGAATTCACTTTTTCCGCATAATCAGGAACCCGCAGAAGATCATATTCATACTCCTCCATCAGATTCACCAGCGCCCGCGCGCCCCAGGCCTGAATCGCTTTCAGATCAATATCCAGATCACGATCCCACACACCGGAAATGGCGCTTTTTATTTTCTTGCCGGGGCACAATGTCATGCCAATGATGCCGCCGCTGGGTACGTTCACTTCATCAATCCGCAGCGGATGGGAAATGCTTGTTTTGATCATGCTTACTTTCTTTTCATTTGATGTTTTGAATTTTTACATTCAGCGCCTGTCCTCCGCTGGCGGAGGCGTCAGTCCGGCGAATGCTGGATGGCGCAAAGCCCCGGAGTTGGATGTTTTTTAGCCTTGTGTCTTGTTCCTTGCTCCTTGCACCTTGCTCCTTTCGCCTCACACCTCACTCCTCACGTCGTTTCTCCTATCCGCAAACTGATAACCGACGCCGAATTGTCAAGGTTAAAGATTTGACCCCGTGCCCACCCAAAGACAATAAAAGGCTAATGAAAACTACTGAATTGATTATCAACTTAACAATTGAAGGGCGACCGTTCAGCTCCTTATACCCCTAATTCTCTGGCAGCGCCACTGCCCCGCATTTTTTCAAGTAATTCCACACACCCTCATAGAATTGAAAATTCCGTGTTTTGTCTTCGCCTGTGCGGTCCCCTACAGGTACAAATATAACCATTCCCTTGCGTGCCCGTGTGAGCAAAACTCTATAGCCATTCTTGGCAACTTCTATTAGTTTGTCTTTTTGCCAATCAGCACCAGAAAATTTATATGCAACCCACTTATCATTCTCTCTTCGCAGGTCGGCATCCCAGCAAACAACGCTGTAGTCCAGCTCCAACCCTTGAATGTAGTATTGATTTTGAACTGTTTCTAATGCATTCGATGAACGGATATCACTGCTTGGCGCTAACATCCAAGTTGCGATATCCGGTTTATAATCCACAAACAAACCTTCAGCGGCCAACCGTCTTGCTTGACCTGACGCAATAAGTCCTGATCGTTGAGCACCGACAGTCATAAATTTGGCCCATTTACGAGCAGTTTCAAGACGACGAGTTAACCATATTGTATCTTTGTTTTCCACTAGAGTAATTGCCAAAGATTGTGCCTTGTCAACGTCACCCCCGAGCACGGCACTAACCCATTCCTCCACTTCGGAATTGCGGTAATAACGCATTGACTGATGAAGATGACCGTTTTGCATTGGTATGCGACTTTCATGTGTCTTCCATTTTTCACAATCTTCCAATTCAGCCAAGTCAAGAGTTATGTTTGAAATTGAAAACGTCCAGCCATTACGTTCAGCAGCGCCTAGCCAAGCAACAATGCCACGTTCACCACTATTTATTGCCTGATTGTGACCAATAAGCGCAACGACAACAGCCCCTCCATCGGGGTATGCCTTTCTTTGTGCTGAAAGGATAAGATCAGCTTCATGATCCGAGAGTTTTTCCCTGAGCACCATTCTACCTTTTTCGTAAGTCCGTTGCGCCTCATCAAATACTAACACACGACCATCTTCTTGATGATGCACAGTTCCGCGGTTTCCTAAAAAATTATGCGCTTTGACAATTTTGAAACTTGCTGCGGATGCAACTAATTGCGCATCAGACCGGTGATAACCTGTTGGTGTCCACGTCTCTGATCGTTGGCCTTGGCTGCGGTACGACTTGCCAAGCGCTTTATTAAGAACCTCAACTAGGGGTGCATTACCCGTGACGAAGACTGAACCTCCAGTAGTTGTGCCGCGCATAACGATATCGAGACCAACAAGGGTTTTCCCTGACCCCGGAGCACCGGATAGAAACACAATGTGATATTTTCCATTCGTTAGCGCCGATTCAATGTGTTCACGGATCTCTTTAACACTTGCATCAATCGCAGCCTTTGGGGCTGCATGGTCTTGAATAGCGACAACATCATGGTTGCCATACAGGGAAAGAGTTGCATCCAATATTGAGGAAGAAGGATGAAATGGGGAATCAATCCATCCCATTAGTGATACTCCCGCGCTCGATCTACGATTTTCTAATCCAATGCGAATAGCTTCTTGCAGGCTGTTCCTATCGCATTCCATGGGCTTATAAGCTAAAGCAGACCAACTGTGACCTGTCAGAGTTGGCCATTCCACAGGTGACGAAATCCGGCCATTTGTCAACACGATTACCGGTACAACTATTGCGCCATTTCCATCACACCATTCCTGCGTGATACGGTGGAACTCAAGCAGATTGACAGCATAGTTCATCACTTGGTCACGGTCTGCTCGCTGAATTTTTGTCCGCTTGAATTCAACGATAAAAAGCACACCATCGGCAAGCAATAAACAATCCATTCTCAGACCGCGCCTGTGAAAATCGAATTCGAGAATAATGTAGCGGATTAAATTGCCGCCTGGAGCGATTAGGGCTTCTCGAAGAATCGGGATACGTTCATCCAAACTTTTTTGGAGAATATCGACACTTTGACGCCACTCCTCGCTTTGCGTAGACTCAATTTCTAAACTTTCATCAGCAGCACGTCCGGCCAGTTGGTTTGCGATTGTGTCTCTTGATGCTGCGAGAAACTCATCGCGTGTACCATAGTACCAAGCGGCGTAACGTCTGGATCTATGTTGTTCGGTCATTTTTATTATCTCCAAAATGATTAAAAAAGGGGATGGTGTGAGTATTTTTATTCGACAATATATAAATTCTCTAGCTGCATGATTATTTTACCTAAAGTCAATCCATCATGTGTTCAAGCTTATCAATAGCCAATTGATCTGGGTCGTATCTTTACTATTGACATTTGCACATCTCTTTCCACTTTCAGCCGGGATCATCCCCAAACGCATTCTTGGGGTCTTGAAATATGAGCATTCCGCCGCCCTTTCCTCTATATATCGATGATGCCTGATGAAGCGTGCCGAATATTACAACTGTTTCAATAGATTGCAAGGAAATTCGTGGAAATTCGTGAATGGTGGATGAAGAGACGGGAAGGAAATAAATGTTCCGGGTTCTACGTTCAATGTTGAAAGAAAACGAAGATAAATCCATCCACCTCCGGCGCTTCGCGCCACCTCCGCCAGCGGAGGACAATGTTATGCGAGCTATTAGAGTCAGGTCTTGAAACATTAGTTTTCTGATCCCGCCCGACATTTATATTGCACGCGATTTTACAACTTCTAGCGAAAGTCACAAACATTCTCTGCCAGAATTTCCTGATTACAATTCTATCAATTACAATTTCCCGCTTACCAACTGCGGATGTTTTTCTTCTAGCCATTTGATGATTGTTTCACGCAGTTCTTTTACAAAATCAATCAATTCATCCACATCATCAGCAGCGGCCACACCTATATAATCATATTCCGCGGTATTTCTTTTAATGCGGCAGGTATCCAAACAAATAATCGGGACAGGTACATTTATTAACGGTCTCATAATAGTATTCATGAGTGAACTATTTTCGTTTTTGGCCGTCTTCCCGGCGAAAGCCGGGAACCAGCTTCATTAATTTCTGGATGCCGGCCGCCGCCGGCATGACGAATGTGCATTCAATTATGAGACGATTAATAATTATAATCCCTGAGCTCCTTCAGGCATTCACTGATGCCTGTCACGCGCGCTCCGCTTTTGATGGGATAGCCGGAGTCGGTCATCGGACAGACACCCCACGTTCGTTCCGGTTTCAATGCCGCAATCGTCTCGGCAAATCCTTTTGACAAATGCGGCGTCAGAGACGCTTTAATTTCGAAGATCAGCTTTTTACGACCTTTTGTTATAACCAGATCGATTTCTTCACCGGAGGATGTTCTGTAATAGTGCGGCTGCCATAAGGGCATCTGCTCAATCAGCCGTTCAATGCACCAGCCTTCCCAGGAAGCACCGAATACGGGATGCCCGTATAGTTCGGTTGCAGAGTCGATTTCCAGAAGCGTGTGCAAAAGCCCGCTGTCCCGAAGGTAGATTTTGGGCGATTTGATCAGCCTTTTTTTAAGATTTATTTCCAGCGGCTGCAGAAGCCGCACCATGAACGTCTGCTCCAGAATGTCCAGGTATTTACGGATGGTGTTATGCGACAAATCCATGGACTGCCCGAGTTTGGAATCGTTCAAAATTCCGCCGTGGTAATGCGCAAGCATTTTCCAGAAACGCGACATGGTGGTCATGGGAACGGCAAAACCTAACATGGGGATGTCACGGTTCAAATAATCCTGAATCATGTCACTCCGCCATGCATCGCTTTGCGCGTCCGTATCCGCAAGAAACGCCGGCGGAAATCCGCCGCGCCACCACAGTTTTTTAAAATCCCATTCCTTTTTCGCGGCTGCATCAAGTTCACTCCACGTAAAAGGCGTCAACTCGATATAATGAATGCGCCCCGCCAGCGTTTCCGAACTTTGCCTTACAAGATCGCGCGATGCGGAACCCAGAATCAAAAACCTTCCGGCTCTCCGATTCTGATCCACAAGCGCTCGAAGAAGGTTTACAGAAAGATACTGACAAACTCCGCGGCGGAAACCTGGTTTTTGTTCTTGATGGTCTTTTTGCCGTCGGACGCGCTCGTCACGGCGCATTTTTTAAACAATGTGCAATGCCCCTCCTGATCCGGCTGATATCCGCGGCAAACGCGCAGTACGTCGGGGGATATTTCATCAATCAAAACGATTTTGCCGTCGCCGTATTTCAGCCGCCCCAGTTCAAACTTGCCGTCGATCACATGAAGACCCCTGGTTGTAAATTCTTTGGAAACGATTTCGGCAATTTTTTTGACCAGTTTAACGCTTTCGGCAATCTCTTTTTTGCTGAGGGCGCCCGACTCTTCCAGAGCTTCCAGCGTGATCAGGATGTCGCTTGCGCCTTTGGTCCATGCTTCGACAACCTTGTGAACATTCTTGCAGGGACGGATAAAGGGATAGCGCCTCCAGAAGCTTCCGGTTGCGTTGTTGCGCCAGGTGAATTCCAGGTTTGCCAGCGGCTCGGCCCCCTCTATGCCTTTGACCTCCACGTTCATGCCCAGCGGAACGGCCGGCTCCACAATCATTTCATTGTCGCTTACGGTGTCAATATAATGCGTAGGCACGCCTCTGGCTTTGAGCCCTTTGAAAAAGTGAGTGGCAAACCGGCACGCGATGGCGCCTTTTCCGGGAATTTCGCCGACGACAACATCATAACCGGGATCGAAAACCGGCTTGCCGTTTTCCATATAGCCCGTTGCCCTGTCTGTAAAAACAAACCGGTATTTTCCCTTATTCGCGCCGCTGGTGATTTTGTAAACGTCCTTGGATTTCCCCCGATAAACAAGATTTTTTTCCGCCATAACCCTTCCCTCCTCTTATATTTTTAATGAAACCATAACGCAGGCTCAATACCCCATAACCCCTCTCTTTACAATATCTGCTTATTCTTCAAGGCATGGACCACCAGAAACGTGTTCCATTCACGGTCTTCACCGCCCCATGACCCGTCTTCTTTCTGCACGGTTGACAATAAGGGGAATGCCTTTTGCCATTGCCTGTGCGCCGCTTCCCCATTTAAGTGGGCCAGAGCATTCACTGTAAGGAAAAACGGTATGGGGGCCGGCCAGATGCCGGATGATTTTTGATTTTGCTTAAGTTCATCAACCAGATTCATGGCCACCTCGTCACGGGCGTATGCCGGGTGAACGATCAGCGCCCGCAGGATGTTGCTTTTCTCCGGCCAGAGCGCTTCTTCGCCAGCATGCCGGGCAAGCCATTGTGTCAGCAGGCGGTAGTGCGCCCCAATGGCTTCATCGTTTTCCAGCCCGAACACGGAAGCCAGAAAAAGCGTTGCGCACACCTGGACCAGCGTCTGCCTGGCGCTGATAAAGGGCAATTCCCGAAAAGCGTCGTCCGGCAGATCCGCCAGATACGGGCCGGACAAATGCCCCGTTAATGTGTGGTCGATCAGCCAGTCCAGAGCCCTCTGGATATCTTCCGTTCTTTCCCGAACGGTCAGATGCAAACCAAACAGGCGCCGAATGGTTTGTACAGGCGACTGTTCCCAGGACCCGTCGGCGGCTTGCCCCTCCATCAGGGAATTTACGGTTTCCCTGAAATCACTTTGCCACGCGGAATCGTCGGTTTCGCCAAGCCATTTGCGGCGCGCATACAGCCCGGCCGGTGATTTGCTTGCTTGAAATATCTGCAGGGGATTATAGCGCATGGCAACCAATCATATTCTCAGGGATCACATATTCTTGGGGTCTTGAAATATATGCTTTCCGACACCCTTTCCTCGTTCAATGTTCAATGTCAAAAGACCACGAACAATAATACATCCACCTCCGGCGCTTTCGCGCCATCCAGCATTCGCCGGACTGACGCCTCTGCCGGCGGAGGACAGCGTGGCCATATCACTTAATGCGGCAAATTTAAAATCTCCTGTTTTGTTATTTTCTTAACCTTGCTGATGACCAGTTTATCCACGCACCAGGCCGGCAGAATTTTCATCATCTGATATTCAAATTTATTTTCCGCGACGATGTAGCGCAGCTTCGGATGTTCAACCGTCAGGGCTTCATGTACCACTTTGGCGACTTCCACCGGATGCAGACCGCCGGTTTTGCCCTTCCGGATCATGTATCGCCCCATGGCTCTGGCTTCATCCGCAAAGATGGGCATGCCATCCTTTTTGCTGTTGAACAGGGCCTCTCCCTTGTCCCAGATCGGCGTTTTGATATGTCCCGGTTCGACCAAAACCACTTTGACGCCATGCGGACTCACCTCTCGGCGCAGGGAATCCGAATAGCCCTCCAGCGCGAATTTACTCGCGCAGTACGGACCGGCAAACGGTGTGGCGAAGAAACCGCTGTCCGAACTCATCATGACAATCCGTCCTTTTGCCTGATGCAACAAGGGAAAGACGGCCCGTGTGATTTGATGAACCCCCAGCAGATTGACTTCAAACTGTTCGCGCATGTCCTGGGTGGATACGTCCATCAGCGGCCCCGCTTTCACGGTTCCCGCGTTATTGACCAATCCGAATAAACCGGCGCCCTGTTTTTCGATCATTTTTCTCATCTCATCGACGTCTTCATCGCAAGTCACATCCAGCTTCACAGGCGTGATATTGGAATGACCGGACCATGCGTTCAGATCCGACGGATTTCTAACGCCGGCAAAGACATGAAAGTTTCGTGACGCCAGGAAAAGAGCCGTTTCCCGCCCGATGCCGCTTCCCGCGCCCGTGACCAGAATGGATTTCAGATGGCTCGGCATAATTCATTGCTCCCGTTTTTTAAAAAAAATCCCCGGAAGTTGACAGGCAGTTCTTCCGGGGATTGATACATTTTTTTAAATGCCGCTTCTAGAAGGTCAGCGTCAGTTTATTGAGAACGAGGAAGTTGTCGCGAACCTCTAAGCTGGAATCGGAGCCTTTGAAGTAATCCCCCGTAAAGAGGTAGCCGGCGCCCAGCATGTAACTCAAGTTGTTGGTGATTTTGTAAGTACCGGTCAAATTGATTTCCGTTCCGTAAACGTTGGAAACCGCTTCCGGACCGATCGGCAGAGTTTTGCTGTCGGCCAGCGCATAAGATACGGAGGCCATAATATCCAACTTGTCGATCGGGCGGATGCCGCCTCTGACCTGGAAGAACCAGGCATTATACATACCCGTATCATCAAGGCCGAAAGCGTTGCCAACAAAATTCATCTGTGTGCTGGTCAAGCCGTGTCCGGCAATCGTCCCAGCCCAATAGTTGCGATCGAAATTAAACAATATTAAAGTCGGATTCCATTCCATCCCTCCGGTGATGAAACCGCCCCGGATAACGCCGGGATTGTTCCAATCCATACCGGAAGCATAGGCGACAGAAGCCCCGAGATAAAACATTTTTAAATTTGCCGTCGCATCAACCCAGCCGATCAGATTATCCACACGATATTCCTGACCTCCGGTAATATCATTTTTAATATCGCCCCAGGCATAATCCAATTCGGCTTGAATTTTGACCGGCCCAAAATTGACGATGGCATAAGGCTGCAGGCAATAAATTTTTGCAAGCATTCCATCATCGGGCCTGGTCGACGCCGAACGATAATAGATAGCCAGCAAACCGGCCTGTCCAGTCTTCCATTCATAAAATGCGCCAACCTGATACTTGTCGGTATCGTAATCGGCCGCAAGCGATGCCGTTGTCGCCATCTTGCTTTTTTCCGTCACTTTAACAACTTGGATAAATGCTGTAAGTCCCTTTGCCTGAATAGCCCAGGTGAACAAACCGGCGGGAAGCGAATTGTCGGCAAACACCGTTCCCCATCCGCCGTCATCCTGCATGCCGAAATTAAAATAGCCGATGGGCGACTCATATTCTAAAAAGGCCCAGTCCAAACAGATATTCTCGTTTTCCGCCCTGGTACATGCTGACTGCCTGGTTTGAACGGCATCCGGAGCTGTTCTTGTAGCCCCCCAGGCCCGCTCCATCGCATCCATGCGCGTAATCAACTTCAACCCCTTGGATACGGTGAACTCCGTTTTCATGCGCAGACGCTGATAGTAAAATGCCGTGCTGGGATTCCCGTCATCGGTGCCCGTTCCTTTTTTAAACGAGGTTTTGTCCTGATACAAACCCGCGGCATAATAAGAACCGCTGAATGTAACGTCAAACCGCAAAAGCCGATGCGCTGAAAACCACGATCAGCGCCAGTGACAACAAGTACAACCATGATCTTTTCATCTTTTGCCCCCTCATTTTTAAGTTAAATACTTGTACAGCAATTAATTTAA
>CAZGDK010000005.1:0-32822 GCA_964525155.1 uncultured Smithella sp.
ACCGGAGAATAACGGTTTTGCAGACCGCTGCCTTAGCCACTTGGCTATGCCGCCATAAAAAAAAATGGAGCGGGCGAACGGATTTGAACCGTCGACGTCTACCTTGGCAAGGTAGCACTCTACCGCTGAGTTACGCCCGCTCACGAAGAACGCGAGTGAATATAACAAATAAGCGTTTCTTGTCAATAAAAAAATACATTCCGGACAATGTTTTTTCATCCTGATTATTTTGCTTTTAACTCACCCTAAATATAAACCGATGTTCAGGATATTCATTGACTGTTTGGCTTTCACACTTTTCCCGTTTCACGATAAAATTTAAAAAGATAATCCAAACCGGAATAGATTGTCAGGAAAAACGCCACATAAAGAACGATGGTGCCCACAAAATGCGCGTTGAGCCCCAGGAAGGGATGATAGATCATGAGCGCCGTTACGGCAAAGATTTGCGCCAGTGTTTTTTGTTTTCCCAAGACACTGGCCTGAATATAAATGCCTTCGGATGATGCAATGGTGCGGATGCCGTCAACGATGAAATCCCGGATAATAATAACGGCGACAATCCATGCATCTATTCGGCCGATCGGAATCATCAGGATCATGGCCGTATTGACAATCAGTTTGTCCGCCAGAGGATCCAGAAACTTGCCCATTGTCGTAACCAGGTTATAGCGACGAGCGACGTACCCATCCAGAAAATCCGTGATGGAGGCAACGACAAATAATGCGGCCAGCACCAGAGACCAGAAAGGTCCGGGGGCCGCAAGCAGAAAAAAAAGAAAGGGAACAACGCTGATACGCGCCAGAGTGATAGTGTTGGGCAGATTAAATGTATCGCGTCCTTTATTCATTTTTGCCACCTTCTTCTTGTGGAATCTCGGCTGCAATCAAAACGGATTATTTCTTCGGCACTTTTTTCCAGTCTTCCAGAAACAAAGCAACACCTTTATCCGTCAGGGGATGCTGCGCCAGCTGCGCAATCACTTTAAACGGAATGGTCGCAATATCCGCGCCCATTAAAGCCGCGTCAAGAACATGCTTGGGGTGCCGGATACTGGCGACAATCACTTCCGTTTCGTATTCATAATTGTCGTATATATCCAGAATCTGCTGCGTCAGCTCCATGCCGTCGTGAGCGATGTCATCCAGACGACCGACAAACGGACTGACATAGGCGGCGCCGGCCTTGGCCGCCATCAAAGCCTGCAGCGGCGAAAAGATTAATGTCTGATTAACGTCAATGCCTTCCGCCGAAAATATCTTGGTTGCTTTGAGACCTTCCGTGGTCATCGGGACTTTAATGACCACCTGCTTTCCCAGTTTGGCCAGTTTTTTCCCCTCGGCCACCATTTCTTCAGCGTCTAGACTGATCACTTCCAGACTGACCGGCCCCTCAACAATCGACAGAATATCTTTAACGACGTCATCAAAACCGCGTTTTTCTTTGGCGATAAGCGACGGATTGGTTGTCACGCCGTCGACCATTCCCAGAGCCACCCCTTTCTTGATTTCTTCAATATTTGCCGTATCGATAAAAAATTTCATAACTCCCCCTTTGAACTATTAATATATCAATTTATTTTTTCGTTTCCAGATACTTGTCACAACATTCCCGACTGCAAAAATAAGTATTCTTTCCTTCAATGTCCCTGATATAGGCCTGACTTTTCGGAACATAGGTTTTACAAAACGGATCCTGGACAAGGTCTTCCCCCTCAGCCGGCGCAGCCGCCCCCGGATGATTCTGCACCGTCCGCGACTTTCCACGCTGAAACATGGTCACTATTTTGTAACCGACATACAATAAAACAATAATCACCAGTAATTTAACGATATTCATAAGAACCTTCTTTTCACTCTCCCAAACGTTCAACAATCTTTTTATCCGCCAGGCGCTCTTTCAACCCCCTCATGGATACGCCGAAAGCCGGATGAATCACATAGGAAGCAATTTCGCACATGGGTTCCAGTACAAAACGCCGCTTGTGCATTTCCGGATGCGGAATGATTAAATCTTCTTCGTTTACAACCTCCTGTCCGTATAAAAGCAAATCCAGATCTATGGTGCGGGGCGATCCCTTAAATTCGCGCTTGCGCCCCATCTCTTGTTCTATGTTTTTTAGTACGTTAAAAAGATCGCGCGCGGAAAGCATGGCCCGAATCTCAGCCACCGCATTGATGCACCAGTCCTGCTCCCTGATTTCTTTCCTGTCCACTCCTTCAATAACCACAGGCTCCGTCCTGTATAGCGAAGACGTCCGTTCCAAATGCAAGCCGTCGACACAAGACAGTCTCCGAATGGATTCTTTGCACTGATGCACGGGATCACTTATATTGGACCCGATGCCGATGTAAGCGATCATACCGCTGGACATGACTCATTTACCTGATGTTTTTTAAGCCTAAAACATCCTGCATGTCATACAAGCCATTTTTCTGATGAACGATCCACTGCGCCGCGCGAATAGCCCCTTTGGCGAAATTGTCGCGGCTGTGCGCCCGGTGCGTGAATTCCAACCTTTCGCCTATGCCACCGAACATCACCGTGTGCTCCCCGACGATGTCCCCGGCGCGAATGGTCTGGATACCGATTTCCGTTTTTGTCCGCTCGCCGATCAATCCCCGCCTCGTATAAACGGCATCTTTCTTCAGGTCCCGTCCCAGTTTATCGGCGATCACCTGGGCCATCTGCAAAGCGGTTCCGCTGGGCGCGTCTTTTTTCAAGTGGTGATGGGCTTCAATGATTTCGACGTCATAATCGTCATGGAGAATGCCCGCGCAATATTCGAGAACTTTGAGCATGACATTAACGCCAACGCTCATGTTCGGCGCCATCACACAGCGCGTTTTTTCCGACAGCTTTTCCACGATTCTGATTTCCTCCGGTGAAAACCCCGTGGATCCGATCACGATGGCGCGGTTTTTCTCGCTGGCGATTTTCAGATAGTTCAAGGAAGCTTCATGCTGGGTAAAATCGATCACGACATCGGCATGTTCAATGCAGTCGGCCAGTTTATCCGTAACCAAGGCGCCGGTTCTACCCAGCCCCAGGGAATGCCCGATGTCCCTTCCGATAATGGGATGTCCCGCGACTTCAATCGCTCCGACAACACGAATGTCTTCCATAGAAGAAATCAGATTGATAATCCTGCCTCCCATTTTTCCACCCGCTCCCGTGACGATTGCTTTGACCATGCTCTTTACTCCTTGCCTCTTAAATGTTTTAGTCCCTATTATTTGATCAAGCCGTAATTTGTCATGACTTTTTTAAGCTTTTCATAATTCGCCGGCGCCATCTTGCAAAGCGGCAGACGGTATTCGTACTCGATTTTCCCCATCAGAGACAACGCCGCCTTCACCGGCGTCGGATTGACTTCAATGAACAAAACGTCAAACAGAGGGCTCATCTTTTTGTGGAAAGCTCTGGCTTGTGCCATATTCCCCGCCTCGGCCGCATCCACCAGAGCCGCCATATCCGCCGGCACAACATTGGAGGCCACGGAAATGATCCCTTTGCCTCCGATGGACATCAGGGGCAATGTAAAGCCGTCGTCACCCGACAACACATCGAATTCCGGTCCACACAGATCCAGCACATCGTTCATCTGCTTGAGAGAGCCTGACGCTTCCTTGACGCCGACAATGTTGCTGATTTTCGCCAGACGGGCGATCAATTCCGGCGACATGTTGATGCCGGTTCGTCCCGGGATGTTATAAGGAATAATCGGAATGGGAACCGTTTTGGCAATCAGTTCAAAATGCTGATAAAGCCCCTCCTGCGTCGGTTTGTTGTAGTAGGGACAGGCAATCAACGCCCCGTCCGCGCCCGCTTCATAGGCATGCCTGGTCAGACGCAACGCCTCCGCCGTGCTGTTTGATCCCGTTCCGGCAATCACCGGCACTCTCTTTTTTGCCGCGTCAATGGTCATTTCAATCACCCGGTCATGTTCATCATGCGACAGCGTCGGCGACTCGCCGGTGGTTCCGCAGGGAACCAGGCCG
Organism: uncultured Smithella sp.; assembly: GCA_964525155.1. GTDB lineage: Bacteria > Desulfobacterota > Syntrophia > Syntrophales > Smithellaceae > UBA8904. The sequence goes on from CAZGDK010000005.1 coordinate 4,003, forward strand.
TCAATGCCGTTGGCGATCTGAAATTCTATCAAATCTCTCAGCGCTTGTTCATCCACCTGACCGTTTTTAAAAGGCGTCACCAGCGCGGTGATGGCTCCCTTAAACATATATCCTGCCTCCTTAAATTGATCTTACTTCACATCGATTTGTACGGTTTGCGACGACCGGCACGTCCCGGTCCCGGCGCATAAGCTTATACGGTAACTGTAACTTTTCCCACTCTCAACGGATGAATCCACAAAACGCCTTTCGCTTTTTATCGTCAAATCCGCAATTCCCTGATACACGCGAGGGCAATCCAGACACGCGCCGCCTGTGGCTCCCAGATCGCTTTTCTCAACCCAGACGTGACTTACATCTCCCACGGGAGAGGGCCATGTCAGGATAACAGTTTTATCCGCAAGCGATGCGAATAATTTTTGTTCTTCAAGCGCCTGCCGGATTTCCGCCGCTGCCGGCGCCGGATTGGCTTTCAGCCCGCATCCCGCCGTAAGGATCATCATCAACACAAGCATGATGATTTTATTTTCTGCTGAGAACTTTTTCAAATTCCCGAATCCTTTCTTTCACAGCCGATTGAGCCGTTCCACCGAAATTTTTGCGGGCGTTGACGGCGTTTTCAAGCCGGATTCTCGATGCGATCCCACTGTCAAATCCGGCGTAAAAAGACTGATACTCATCAAGAGTAAGGTCTGCCAGCGTCCTTTGACTTTGAATACAATAGGCGACAATCCCTCCCACAATTTCATGCGCTTTGCGGAAGGGCACACCCTTTTCCACCAGATACTCGGCAATATCGGTCGCCGTGGAATACCCTCCGCTTGCCGCCTCATACATCTTAACGGCGTTGAATCGGGTATGCGCCAGCATCTCGGTGAAAATAGCCAGGCAGTCCCTGACCGTATCGACGGCGTCAAACAACGGCTCCTTGTCTTCCTGCAAATCGCGGTTATAGGTCATGGGCAATCCCTTGATCAAAGTCAAGATCGCAAACAAATCGCCATACACACGCGCCGATTTGCCCCGGATCAGTTCCGCGATATCCGGATTCTTTTTCTGAGGCATGATACTGCTGCCTGTCGTATACGCATCCGATATTTCGGCAAAACCGAATTCATCGGACGACCACAAAATCAAATCTTCGCAAAATCGGCTCAAATGGGCCATGCACAGAGATGCCGCAAAGTTGAATTCCGCGATATAGTCGCGGTCCGCCACCGTATCCATGCTGTTTTGGGTCACGGACGGGAAATTTAAAAGTTTGGCCGTGCGTTTCCTATCAATGGGCAGCCCTGTTCCTGCCAGCGCCGCCGCCCCCAGGGGAAGCACATTCAGCCGTTTTCTACAGTCTGTCATTCTCTGTTCATCGCGGCTGAACATCTCCGCAAACGCCAGAAAATAATGGGACAAGAGCACCGGCTGCGCTTTCTGCATATGCGTGTAGCCGGGCATGATGGTTTTGATCTCGCGTTTGGCCATCGCTACGAGCTGCTTTTGCAAACTCACCATCAAATTCACAATTCCATCGATTTCCGATCTCAGAAAAAGACGAACATCCAGGGCGATTTGATCATTGCGGCTTCTGGCCGTATGCAGTTTTCCACCCGCATCACCGACGCGACGGATGAGCTCTTTTTCAATGGCCATGTGAATATCTTCATCCACCGGATCAAACACAAACCGGCCGTTTTCAATATCGGAAAAGATGGCTTTCAGTCCCCGGATGATGGCGGAAGACTCTTTTTTGGAAATGATGCCGCACTCCGCCAGCATCGTCGCGTGAGCGACAGAGCCCTCAATATCGTAACGATACAACCGGGAATCGTAGTGCAGCGAGCAGGTAAATTTCTCCACGCTCTTGGCCGTCGCCTCGCCAAACCGTCCCGCCCATGGTTTTTTTGTCGTCGCCATGAATGCAGCTCTCCGCAACGTTATTTTTTGTTTTTCAGCATATGCTGAATGCGCAGACGCAATCCGTTGAGACGAATAAATCCGATGGCGTCTTTCTGGTTATAGACTTCATCTTTTTCAAACGTGGCAAACGCTTCGCTGTAAAGCGAATAAGGCGATTTGCGTCCGACAACAACACAGTTGCCTTTATAAAGTTTGATTCTGGCCGTGCCGGTGACGTTTTCCTGCGTCGCGTCGATATACGCCTGGAGCGTCTTCATCTCCGGCGCATACCAGAAGCCATTGTAAGCCAATTGCGCGTATTTCGGAATAAGCGAATCACGCATGAACATCACTTCGCGATCCATCGTAATGGATTCCACCGCGCGATGCGCCGCCCAGAGAACCGTTCCGCCGGGTGTTTCATAAACACCGCGTGATTTCATGCCGACAAAGCGGTTTTCCACCATATCGACACGACCGATGCCGTTTTTACCCGCCAGAATGTTCATGTGATCCATCAGCGTGGCCGGCGACATCTTCTTGCCATCAACGGCAACGGGGTTTCCCTTGACAAAATCAATTTCCACATAGGTCGGCTTGTTCGGCGCTTTTTCCGGAGAAACGCTCAGCACAAACATATCTTCCGGCGGTTCCGCCCAGGTGTCTTCCAGTATGCCGCCTTCATGCGAAATGTGCAGAAGGTTGCGGTCCGAACTGTAAGGCTTTTTCTTGGTCAGCGGAATAGGAATTTTGTATTTGTGCGCGTAATCAATCATGGACTCTCGGGAATTAAATGTCCAGTTGTCGTCCTTCCAGGCGGCAATGATATTAATGCCGGGATTGAGCGCGATATACGTCAATTCGAAGCGCACCTGATCGTTTCCTTTTCCGGTCGCGCCATGGCAGACGGAATCGGCTTTTTCCTTTTTGGCGATCTCGATTTGCTTTTTGGCAATCAAGGGTCTGGCCAGTGACGTGCCCAAAAGGTAGGTGCCTTCATAAATCGCGTTGGCCCGAAGCGCCGGAAACACGAAATCGCGCGCGAATTCTTCACGAAGATCTTCAATATATATTTTGCTGGCCCCGGTATTGATCGCTTTTTCCTTCAAACCCGTCAGTTCTTCCTTCTGTCCCACATCGGCGGCAAAACAGATAACTTCACAACCGTAGGTTTCAATCAGCCAGCGAACGATAACCGATGTATCCAATCCGCCGGAATAGGCCACCACAACTTTTTTGATTTTTTTCGACACGATCTTTTCCTCCTAAAGCAATATTTCTAAAACAGCCTTCTGCACATGCAGGCGGTTTTCCGCTTCGTCAATCACGACCGACTGCGGCCCGTCGATGACTGCCGCCGTAATTTCCTCTCCGCGGTGCGCGGGCAGACAGTGCATGACGATCGCGTCTTTTTTCGCGACTTTCAAAAGCGCTTCATTGATTTGATAATTTTTAAATATTCTTTTGCGCTCCCCAGATTCGGCTTCCTGCCCCATGCTGGTCCAGACATCCGTATAAAGCACATCCGCATCTTTTGCAGCGTCAAACGGATCCCGGTAAAGCGTGACACTCCCCTTTCCCGTCTTGCGGCACTCCTCGGTAATCTTCTCATCCGGATCATAACCTTCCGGACAGGCCAGCGTCATGTTAAATGGCAGAATGGTTGCGGCCTCGATCCAACTGTTGGCGACATTATTGCCGTCGCCGATGTATGCGACTTTTACACCATCATACGTCTTTTTCTTTTCGATGATCGTAAACAAATCCGCCAGAATCTGGCAGGGATGCAGCAGATCCGTCAAACCGTTGATCACGGGAATTGTGGCATAATGCGCAAACTCTTCCACCGTGGCCTGCGTGAAGGTTCGGATCATGATGCCGTTGAGATAACGCGACATCATTCGCGCGGAATCCGCAATCGTTTCGCCGCGTCCGATCTGCGTATCTTTGGAACTTAGAAAAAGCGCAAAACCGCCCAACTGATACATGCCTACTTGAAATGATATTCTGGTTCGTGTGGATGACTTGTCAAAAATCATCCCCAGGCTCTTGCCTTTGAGCGATTCATGCTCCCGGCCTTCCTGAAGCAGCTTTTTCATTCTCTCCGTTCGCTTCCAGATTTCTGAAAAATCGTCCGGCGTCATGCCGGCAAAGCCCAGCAGGTCCTTTTTCATGTCCCCTCCATGACGGCATCCAGAATGGCAATGGTCTCATCAATATCGTTTTTCGCAATGATCAGCGGCGGAACAAACCGCAGGGTCTTTCCTCCGGTGCAGTTAATCAGCAACCCCTTTTCCTGACAGGCTTTGACAATATCCGCGCCTTCGATCGAGAGCGCACAGGCCAACATGAGCCCTTTGCCCCGCACACCGGTAATGATGGAATGCTTGTTTTTGAGCGTTTCGAGCTTCGCCAGAAAATAGGCGCCCATCTCCAGACAATTCGCCAGGATATTCTCGTCGAAAATGGTTTTGAGCGTGGCCTGCGCCGCCGCCATCGCCAGCAGGTTGCCGCCGAATGTGGAGGCATGATTTCCCGGCACGAAGGCGCGCGCCACTTCATCGGTTGCAAGCATCGCGCCTACCGGAAAACCGTTACCTAAAGCTTTGGCAAGCGTCATGATGTCCGGCTTGACGCTTGAATATTCATAGGCAAACAATTTTCCGGTCCGTCCCATGCCGGTCTGCACTTCATCGACAATCATCAGAAGCTTGTGACGGTCGCAAATTTCCCGAACCTTCAACAGATAGGCTTCATCGGGAATGATGACCCCGCCTTCTCCTTGAATGGGCTCGAGCATCACACCGCAGGTTTTGGGCGTGATTGCCGCTTCCAACGCCGCCGGATCATTGAAGGGCACATATCTGAAACCATCCAGAAGCGGTGTAAAACCGAACTGAAATTTTTCCTGGCCGGTCGCGGTGATGGTCGCCAAGGTCCGTCCATGAAAAGAATCTTTCATGGTGATGAGTTCATACTTGTCTTCGCCCAGATTCTCGTGCGCATATTTTCTCGCCAGCTTGATGGCCGCCTCATTAGCTTCCGCGCCGCTGTTGCAGAAAAAGGCCTTGTCGGCAAAAGAGTGCTTCGTGAGCAAGGCTGCCACTTCCGCCTGTGGTTTTGTATAATACAGGTTCGAGACATGCATCAGGTCTTTGGCCTGCTTTTTGATCGCCTTGACCACTTTCGGATGGGAATGCCCCAGGTTGCAGACGGCAATGCCGGCCACCAAATCAAGATACTCCTTGCCGTTTGCGTCCCAAACCCGCGCGCCTTCACCTTTCACCAGCGCGATGGGCACCCTCCGGTAGGTGTTCATGATATGCTGATCGGCCATAGCCTTAATCTTTTTATCTTTCATCTTTAAATCCTTTTATTTGTTTTTATAAAACGATTTCCGTACCGATTCCCTTGTCTGTAAACATTTCCAGAAGGATCGCGTGCTTGAGCCGCCCGTCAATAATATGCGCTTTTTTCACGCCTCCGCGCAGCGCCTTGAGGCAGCATTTTACTTTCGGAAACATGCCGCCTTCGACGGTCCCGTCATCGATCAGATTCAGCGCGTCCTGATTCGTCATGGTTTGAATCAGATTCTTGTTGTTGTCGAGCACACCCTCAACATCCGTAAGCAGCAGTAGTTTTTCCGCCTTTAAGGCAGCGGCCACTTCACCGGCCACGATATCGGCGTTGATGTTGTAGGTTTCGCCGTTTTCGCCCATGCCCGTGGGAGCAATCACGGGAATAAAACCGTTTTGCGTAAGCGATATAATCAATTCGGCGTTCACTGCTTTCACTTTACCCACGAGTCCGATATCGATAATTTCCGACGGGGTGTGCTGCGCCTTCTCTTCATTGAGATAATATTTTTCGGCCACAACCAGATTGCCGTCCTTGCCGCTCAGCCCCACAGCTTTGCCGCCATGTTGGTTGATGAGGCCTACGATTTCCTTGTTGACCATGCCCACCAGAACCATCTCCACGATGTTCATAGTCTCCTCATCGGTTACCCGCATGCCCTGGATGAATTTCGATTCCTTGCCCAGTTTTTTGAGCAGTCCGCCGATTTGCGGCCCGCCTCCGTGAACCACCACGGGATGCAAGCCGATGTATTTCATCATCACCACGTCGCGGGCAAACTTGTCTTTTAAAACATCGTCGGTCATGGCGTGACCGCCGTATTTGATCACAATGGTCTTATTGTAAAACCGCCGGATATAGGGGAGCGCCTCCAGCAGAATATCCGCTCTTTCGATTGAGCTTTGAATATGTTCCATCTTCTTCTCCGTTTATAAAATATACCGGCTTAAATCTTCATCCTCGACGATGTTGTCGAGTTTTTCTTCGACATACTTAGCGTCGATGACGATTTTCTTTTCTTTCATGTCCGGCGCGTCAAAGGAAATATCTTCCAGCAGCGTCTCCATAATGGTGTAGAGGCGGCGCGCGCCGATATTTTCCGTCCGCTCATTGACGATGGTCGCCACTTCTGCGATTTGCTCGACGGCGTCTTCGGTGAAAGACAACTTGATGTCTTCCGTCGCCATCATTTCCGTGTACTGCTTGACCAGCGCGTTGTTGGGCTCGGTCAGAATACGCACGAATTCTTCCTTACCCAGCGAATCCAGTTCAACACGGATGGGAAAACGGCCCTGCAATTCCGGAATCAGGTCGGAAGGCTTTGTACCGGAAAAAGCGCCCGCCGCGATAAAGAGAATGTGATCCGTCTTGACCATGCCATAGCGCGTGTTCACGTTCGATCCTTCGACAATCGGCAGGAGATCTCTCTGGACGCCTTCTCGCGAAACGTCGGGGCCATGCTGCGAATCGCCGCCGACGATCTTGTCGATTTCATCGAGGAAAATAATGCCTGACTGCTCCACGCGATCCAGCGCCGTTTTGGTCACCTTGTCCATGTCGATCAACTTTTGCGCCTCTTCGGCGGCCAGGATGTCCAGCGCTTCGGGCACTTTCACGTTTCTTCTTTTTTTCTTCTGCGGCATCATGTTGCCCAGCATGTCTTTGAGATTGAGGCCCATGTCTTCCATGCCGGCCGCGGAAAATATTTCAATCATGGGGCCGCTTCTGGCTTCCGATACTTCCAGTTCCACCATCCGTTCGTCAAGTTTGCCGTCTTTAAGCAGTTTGCGCAGTTTTTCACGCGTGGCATCCTGCTTTTTGATCTGCTCTTCCGTGGGCGGAAGTTCCACAACATCCTGGTCCTGTTCATGATCCGTCAGCATATCGCCGACTTTCCGTTCCGTGGCTCTGGGAGGCAAAAGTAAATCGAGCAGCTTCTCCTCCGCGATTTCCGCGGCTTTGGCCTGCACGGTTTCCTGTTCTTCGGCTTTGATCATGTTGATGGACAATTCAACCAGGTCCCGGATCATGGATTCCACATCACGCCCCACGTAACCGACTTCCGTAAACTTGGACGCCTCCACTTTCAGAAAAGGCGAATTGTCCAGTTTGGCAAGCCTTCTGGCAATTTCCGTTTTGCCTACACCCGTGGGACCGATCATGATGATATTTTTGGGCGATATTTCATCCGCCAGTTCCTCCGGAACATTCTGTCTGCGCCAGCGGTTGCGAAGCGCAATGGCCACGGCCCGTTTGGCGTCCGCCTGGCCGATGATGTGCCGGTCCAGTTTTTCAACTATTTCTCTGGGCGTTAACCCTGAATTTTTCATTTACGCGTGCTCCTTACTTTTTGACCTTTTTTGTCTCTTTGGGTTTTTCTTCATTGAGATCAATTTCCTCAAGAGTGATGTGATCGTTTGTATAAATGCATATTTCCGATGCGATCTTCATGGCCTCCTGCGCAATTTCCGTCGCGTCAAGGCTGCTGTGGCGCACCAGCGCGCGCGCCGCCGACTGCGCAAAAGCGCCGCCCGAACCTATGGCCATGACGTCATCATCCGATTCGATGACATCGCCGTTTCCCGAAATGATCAGCGAATAATCGCGGCTGACGGCTATCATCAGCGCCTCCAGATGACGAAGCACCCGGTCGGTCCGCCAGTCTTTGGTCAGCTCAACCGCCGCTCTGAGCAGATTGCCGTTGTATTGTTCCAATTTCTGATCGAAACGATCAAAAAGTGTGAAGGCGTCGGCGGTGGCCCCCGCGAATCCGACAATAATCTCATCATTATACAGCCTGCGCACTTTTCGCGCGCCGTGTTTCAGAATGGTCGTATCCAGCGTCACCTGGCCGTCGCCGGCCACGACTATTTTGTTATCCTTTTTGATTGCCAGAATGGTCGTGCCTTTAATATGCATTTATTCTCCTGTCTATTATCTTATAGATCGTGGCCCGTAGCCTACAGATTCTATTTTTTCGCCCTCGGATGGGCTTTGTCATAAACTTCCATCAGGCGGTTGATGTTGACCGCCGTGTATTTCTGCGTCGTCGAGAGGCTCTCATGCCCCAGCATTTCCTGAATCGAACGCAGATCCGCTCCGGCGGAAAGCAAATGCGTGGCGAAGCTGTGGCGAAGTGCATGCGGGCTGATCTTCCGCCCGATGCCGCTTTTGGCCGTGGCGTCATCCACAATGCGCGCGATGCTCCGGGGGGTAATCCTGCCGCCCCTTGCGTTAAGAAAAAAAGCCTCGGGGCCGGTAGCCTTGACATTCTTTTTCCTTTGCTCGTCAGTCGCGTCGAGATATTTTCTCATCGCAACAAGCGCCGGCTGGCCCACCGGAACAATTCTCTCTTTCTTTCCTTTTCCCCGCAGTTTCACAAGCGACGCGCTGAAATGCACATCCTCCGTGTTCAGCCCCGCCAGTTCCGAAAGTCTCAGGCCCGAAGAATAAAATAACTCCAGCATGGCCCGGTTGCGTAAACCGGCTGCTGAAGTGTCATCCGCGTGCCCCAGAAGCTCAAAGGCTTCATCCACCGACAAAAACGTCGGCATGTATTTCTCGATCTTCGGGGCCTGAATCTCCTGAACCGGATTTTTTCTCATGCGCCCCGAACGCACCAGAAATTTATAAAACGCCCGCAAAGATGATATCTTCCGGTTGATGGAAACCTTCTTGAGCTTCCGGCGATGCAGACAGGCCAGATAGGTTCTAAACGTCTCTGTCGATGCCCGAGCCCAGTCTTTTTGCGGCGTGACATTTTCCGGCCCGTTTAAAAATTTTTCAAACTCCTTCAAATCCGTCAGATAAGCCCTGCGGGTATGCTCCGACACGTTTCGCTGCACATCCAGAAATGTTCGAAAATCCGCGACCCAATCATTCATGTTTTGCTACATCTTGTATTTCCCGAACTCTTCGGCGGATAAATTTTCCAGAAATTCTTTTATTTTATCTTCCTTAAACTTATCGATATCGGTGATCTTCATTCCGAAATCAATATTACGGGATTTTTCCAGAACCGCTTCTTCCACAAAGATGGACGCCTGGGCTCGAAGCGCCAGTGCAATGGCGTCGCTGGGACGCGCATCGATAACGTAAGTATGCCCTTCCCGGGTCAAGTAAATGTTCGCAAAAAACGTGTTGTTGCGGATATCTACAATTTCTATCCGATTGACGCTAACTCCCAGCGCCTTAATGCATTCATTGAGCAGATCATGCGTCATCGGACGCGAAAAAACGACATGCTCCAGTTCCGTGGCAATAGCGCTGGCTTCAAATAAGCCGATCCAGATGGGAATAGCCTTGTTTTCCTGGATATCCTTCAGAATGACAATGGGCGTGTTGGTGATCGGGTCAATGGTCAGTCCGGAGACTTTCATTTCCAAAAGCATTCCAACCTCCTTTTAGCGCTTATCAATTTGCCCTCGCAGTGAATGCAAGAAACCTCGGGTTATCTCGACGTTTACCATTTTGCCGATCAGTTCCGGCCCGCCTTTAAAATTAACGATTCTCCATGATCGCGTCCGTCCCATAACATCGTGTTCGGAGTTTTTACTCAATCCTTCCACCAGCACCTCCTGAACGGTTCCTTCCAAAGACGAGTTCTTCTCCTGCGTGTGATGATCCTGGAGAGCCTGCAACTCCTTGAGGCGCTGTCTTTTGTCTGCCTCAGGAACTTTGTCGGGAAGCGTCCGGGCAGCCGTTCCTGTTCGTTCAGAATACTTGAACGAAAAAACAGAATCAAACCTGATTTTTTCCATCATGTCAATGGTTTCTTGATAATCTTTTGACGTTTCCCCGGGAAACCCGACAATGATATCCGAGGTAATGCTGATTGACGGACAAGCCGACCTCAAGCGCGCCACTTTCTCCAGATAATCTTCGGCAGAATACCCCCGATTCATAAGCTTCAAAACGCGGCTGGAACCGGACTGCACCGGAAGATGGATGTGTTCGCAAAGTTTCGGCACATCGCCAAAGCAGGTAATTAATTCGTCAGACAAATCCTTCGGATGGGATGTTGTAAAGCGAATCCTTTCAATTCCATCGATTTCATTTATCATTTTGATCAGAGATGCAAAATTGCATCTCTGATCCAGATTTTTGCCGTAGGAGTTCACATTTTGACCCAAAAGCGTCACTTCACGAACGCCGCACTCCGTCAGCTTTCTGATTTCATCAAGAATGTCCTCCGGCATCCGACTCGTTTCCGGACCCCTCAGATAGGGTACGACGCAGTAAGCGCAATAATTGTCGCAACCCTGCATGATGGACACAAATGCGCTTAGCGATCCTTTCGGAGGCGGAGCAAAAATACCGAGCGATCGAATCGTCGGGAAAAAATCTATTTCCGTAATTTTTTTTCTTTCTTTCAAAACGGCCTTGATCATTTCCGGCAGTTTGTGAATGTTATGCGTACCGAAAACCAGATCAACATCGCCTGCCCTCCTATAGACTTTGTTTCCCAGATGCTGGGCCAGACAGCCGGCAAAACCGATGATAAGATGAGGCTTTTTTTCCTTTAATTTAATTAAACGCCCCAGTTCACTAAACGCCTTCTGCTCCGCTTTTTCACGGATTGAACAACCATTGATTAAAATCAGGTCTGCTTTCCCGGAATCATCCGTAAGTCTGTATCCCGATTCTTCGAGCAATACGGCCATTTGTTCGGAATCGTGCACATTCATCTGACAGCCGAACGTTTCAATATATAAATACTTGTTTTTCATGTTCATCCATTTATATCAGCTTCTTATGTATTTTGCTTCGACCTCAGCACATTGCTGAGATGCCCGAATTCCAAAACGGAAAGTGTTTCTCCCCTTCTCCTTCCGTCTATCCCGGCTTCATCCAGCGCCTCATCCAGCTCACTGTCGGACAAGTGTTCAAGAAATTTTGCGTGCTTTAAATTATTGGAAAGCATTTTGCGGCGCTGGGCGAAGGCTGCTTTAACCACGCAGTTGAAAAATACTTCATCCTTCAGTTCATACAACGGCTTTTCGCGAAATGTTCCCTGGATGATGGCAGACTCCACTTTGGGACGGGGGTAAAAACAGCTTGCCGATACATCAAACAGGCGCTCCACGTCGGCATACATCTGAAGCAAAACGGAAGGAACGCCATAACTTTTTTTATCCGGAGTGGAAACCAAACGTTCTACCACTTCCTTTTGCAGCATTAGCGTGAAATGGCTGATAACGGATCGATTGGCCAATAAATGAAAAATCACGGGACTGGAGATATTATACGGGACATTCCCCATTACTTTAAGTTTTGTTTCGTATTGGTTCGATTTAGAAGCGAAATCAAATTTCAAAATATCGCCGGAATGGATCTCCACGTTCGGAATTTGCGCAAACTGCTCTCGAAGGACGTCCACCAGACGGGCATCAATTTCCACGGCAATTAATTTTTTGGCACCCCGGGCAATATCCCATGTCATCACGCCGATACCCGCGCCAATTTCTACCACGACATCATCGGGAGAAATCCGTCCGGCAGATCCGATTTTATGGATGGTATTGACGTCCATAAGAAATGACTGCCCCAGCCTTTTATTGGGCCGGATATCGTATCTTTGAAGAATTTCCTTGGGCGTTCTCATGGCTTTCGATCAACCAGAGGCCAGCGGGATACCGCGTTCAAATCCAGCGAATCCCGGCGGCCGTTTTTCAGCATAATTTCACCCAGCGCCGCGATCATCGCCGCATTGTCCGTGCATAACACCATGGGGGGAATAAATAAATCCATGCTGTTTTTTGCTGTTGCCTCGGCAAATCTCTGCCTCAGGCGGGTGTTTGCCGCCACACCGCCGCAGACGACAAGTTGCCGGATATTATTTTCACGAGCGGCCCGAAGAGTTTTTTCAACGAGAACATCCATAATCGCTTCCTGATAACTGGCAACAACATCCGGAAGCTCTTCCTCCGCAAAAGAGCGCCCCCGTTTTTTCAGCATCATCAAAAGCGACGTTTTCAAACCGCTGAAGCTGAAATCCGGTGAATCCTTCATGGCTCTGGGAAAATCATAAACTCTGCAATTGCCGGATTTGGCCAGTTTATCGATGACGACACCGCCCGGGTAACCCAGATCCAGCAGTTTGGCCGCCTTGTCAAATGCTTCACCGGCGGCATCGTCGCGGGTCTGCCCCAGCAATTGAAACTCATGGTAATTATTCACCAGATAAACGTTGGTATGGCCGCCGGAAACCACCAGCGCCGCAAAGGGAAACTCCGGCTTTTTTTCAGCCAGAAAAGAGGCCATGATGTGCCCTTCCAGATGGTTGACGCCGACAAACGGAATACCCAACGCAAAGGTCAGCGCTTTTGCCGCCGACAAACCGACCAGCAGCGAACCGATAAGCCCCGGCCCGCGTGTGACAGCTATTCCTTCAATATCCGTCAATTTGAGGCTGGCATTCGCCAGCGCCTCCGCAATGACAGGCGAAATCGCCTCCAGATGCTTGCGTGACGCGATTTCCGGCACAACGCCGCCATAGGCGCTGTGGTCCTTGATTTGAGACGCGATGATGTTGGAGAGCAATTTTCCGTCTTGAACAACCGCCGCGGCGGTTTCATCGCAGGATGATTCGATGCCTAAAACCAGCAATATTTTAACCCTTCTTTATTATTTACTTTACTTCAAATGCCAAATGCTTATATAAAAGCGCCGTGCATTTGTAAATAAACTTTTGTCAGGCTTTTTTTCGGATACGCCTCATGGAATTTAAAACGGATTTTCTCATTATCGGCAGCGGAATTGCGGGATTGAGCCTGGCAATTAAAGCTTCAACTCTCGGCTCCGTCGCTATCGTCACCAAGAAGGAAAAATCGGAATCCAACACCAACTATGCCCAGGGCGGTATTGCCGCCGTGACCGACAAAACAGACAGCTTCGAAGAACACATTGAAGATACTCTGGTCTGCGGCGCGGGGCTCTGCCACAAAGATGTGGTTGATTTTGTCGTTCGTGAAGCGCCGCCCCGCATCAAGGAACTGCTTGATTGGGGCGTTAATTTCACCCGCTCGGAAACCTTCCCCAACGCCTTTGACCTGGGCCAGGAAGGCGGTCATCACAAGCGGCGGGTTCTGCACGCCAAAGATCTCACAGGACGCGAGATTGAACGGGCGCTTCATGAAAAAGTCGCGGCTCTGCCGAATGTCGCCATTTATGAAAACCATATCGGCATCGATCTGATCATTCAAAAAGACATTTCCGGCCGGATCATTAATTGTCTCGGCGCTTATGTGCTGGATATTAATAAGGGTGAAATCCACACCTATCGCGCCAAATACACGATTTTATCCACCGGCGGCGCGGGCAAGGTTTACCTGATCACCACCAATCCGGATATTGCCACGGGTGACGGAATTGCCATGGCATACCGGGCGGGCGCAAAAATTGCTAATATGGAATTTATCCAGTTTCATCCCACCTGTCTTTACCATCCGGAGGCCAAGGCATTTCTCATCAGCGAAGCCGTCCGGGGCGAAGGCGGAATTCTCAAACTGAAAAACGGTTCAACCTTCATGGAAAAATATCATCCCATGAAAAGCCTTGCGCCGCGCGATGTGGTGGCCAAAGCCATCGACAATGAAATCAAGCAGTCCGGGGATGAGTATGTTCTTCTGGACATTACGCACCACAGCAAAGAATTTCTGGTCGGCCGTTTCCCAAATATTTACAACAAATGTCTGGAATACGGCATCGATATGGCCGTCCAGCCGATTCCCATTGCACCTGCGGCCCATTACATCTGCGGCGGGGTTGCCGTGGATCATGACGGAAAAACGTCCATCGACAATCTGTTTGCCTGCGGCGAGGTTTCTTGCACGGGCTTGCACGGCGCCAACCGTTTGGCCAGCAATTCCCTTCTGGAGGCGCTGGTTTACTCTCACCGGGTCTTCACAAAAATTTCAAAGTCCTTCCGTCAAACCGAAATGAGCACGACACCGATCCGGCCCTGGGACCCGGTCAACAGCTCCGAGAGCGACGATACCATTGTCGTCACCAACAACTGGGACGAAATCCGCCGCTGCATGTGGAACTATGTGGGAATTGTCCGTTCCGACAAGCGCCTTGAAAGAGCCGAACGCCGCATTGATTTGATTCAAAAGGAAATTCACGAATATTACTGGAATTACAAAGTAACCAAAGACCTGATCGAGCTGCGCAATATCACGACGTTGGCCAGACTGATCGTACAAAGCGCCCTCGCCAGAAAGGAAAGCCGCGGACTGCACTACACCATGGATTATCCCCAAACCAGCGATGCCTTCCTGAGCGATACGATTCTTCAAAAATAAGCAAAGGGGAAAATTTCAGGTATGCATGCCTGGAATTTTCCCCTTTTATTTGATTCCTACGCGCCAAACACCCGGCTGAAAATAAAATCCAGGTTCTTCAGAAAATTGTTGACGTTGAAAATACCGTCCAGGTCTTTTTCATCCAAATATTTCTTAACGATTTCGTCCTGAGACAGAAGTTTGCGGAATTCAATTCCCTCATGCCAGGACATCATCGCGTTTTTCTGGACAATTGCGTAAGCGTCTTCGCGCGTCGTGCCTTTTTCAATCAGAGACAGCAAAACCATCTGCGAGAAAATCACGCCGTGCGTCATGTTAAGATTCGCCAGCATTCGCTCCGGATAAACCACCAGTTTGTCCATCATACCTGTAAATCGTCCCAGCATGAAATCCAAAACGATAGTGGCGTCCGGTCCGATCACGCGCTCGACCGACGAGTGGCTGATATCGCGCTCATGCCACAGGGCTACATCTTCCAGCGCAGCCACGGCATAGGAACGAACCAGGCGCGACAAACCGGAAATGTTTTCCGACAAAACGGGATTGCGCTTGTGCGGCATGGCCGACGATCCCTTCTGGCCGGGCGAGAAATATTCCTCCGCTTCCCGCACTTCCGTTCTTTGCAGCAGGCGGATCTCCTGGGCGAATTTATCCAGGGAGGAGGCAATAATCGCCAACGTCGCAAAGAATTCCGCATGACGGTCTCTCTGTACAATTTGGGAAGAAACGGGCGCGGGTTTGAGTCCCAGCTTCCCGCATACATATTCTTCCACAAACGGATCGATAAAGGAAAAGGTGCCCACCGCTCCGGCAATCTTTCCGTAGCTGACGCTTTCTTTGGCCCGTACGAGGCGTTCTCTGTTGCGCTCAATTTCCTGGTACCAAAGCGCCATTTTGAGGCCGAAGGTGATCGGCTCGGCGTGGATGCCGTGCGAACGGCCGATCATCAGGGTGTTTTTATGTTCAAATGCCCGTCTTTTCAAAACCGCCAGCAGTTGGTCCAGATCGGCAAGAAGGATTTCCGCCGCTTCCGCAAGCTGCACAGCCAGCGCCGTATCCAGAACATCCGACGAGGTCAGCCCCATGTGTATAAAACGGCCGTCTTCGCCGATAACTTCTGTCAGCGACGAAACAAACGCAATCACGTCATGCTTGGTGATTTTTTCGATTTCATCAATCCGGGCGACATTAATCACCGCCTTGGCCTTGATATTTTCCACGGCCCCGGCCGGTGCTTTGCCCAGTTTCACCATCGCCTCGCAAGCCGCCACTTCCACATCGAGCCATTTCCGGTATTTATTTTCCTGGCTCCAGATGGCCATCATTTTTTCTCTTGAATATCTCGCGATCACAATTGTCTCCTGACTTTTTTACTTTGCCGCTTTTTGCAGCGTTTTGGCCATATCCGTCTTTTCCCAGCGGTAATCATCCATAAAGAAGGTGCGGGGAATCTTGCGATAGATATTTCCGTCAAGCAGGTTGAATTTTTCAATCATGCCGATTGGCGTCAAATCAAAATTCGTTTCAATAATTTTTGCCAGCTTTTCATCGGAGATTTTTCCAGTGCCAAAGGTGTTCACGTAAATGGAGAAAGGTTCGGCAATCCCGATGGCGTAAGCCAGCTGGACCGAGCATTTGGTGGCCAGCCCCGCCGCAACGATGTTTTTCGCGACATAGCGGGCGCCGAATGCCGCCGAGCAGTCCACTTTTTCCGGTGTTTTGTTGACGACCGCGCCGCCGCCCAGCTGTGCGCCGGGATAGCCGCCGTAAAACTGAACAACCAGCTTGCGGCCGGTGACGCCGGAGTCCGCCGCGCTGCAGGAATTGACGGCGTTCCACTCGCCGGTGGGATTAAACAGGAACTCCGTCTTTTTATCGACGAAATCTTTCAAACATTCAAAAGCGATCTTTTTAGCCCGGTCGCGGACCTTCAGCCTGTCGCCTTTCACATAGCGATAATCGATGGCGTTGGACATGAGCACCTTGGCCACACGCACAGGCTTGCCGCTTTTCGGATCATAATCCACGGAGACCTGCCCCTTTCCATCCGGCGCGAAAATCGGATCCTGGCAGTATTCAAAGGCCCGCATCATTTTGTTCACCAGAACATAGGGCATCGGCAGCATTTCCGGGGTTTCGTCGCAGGCAAATCCGTACATGATGCCCTGATCGCCCGCTCCAATTTCACGATCCTTGTTTAAAAGGCAGCTTGTGCCCTGGTTGATGTCTTCGGATTGGGGAATGATGGCGTTGAGCACGCCCATCAAGTGACCGTTAAGACCAACCGCCGCGTGGTTATAGCCCAGCGCCAGAACGGCATCCCGGGCGATTTTATCAATATCCACATAAACCCTGGTTCTGACCTCACCGCCGACCATGCATATTCCCTTGCCTAAAAACACCTCAATGCCGCAGTGCGGCATATTCGCCAGCGTGAGCTTCTGCTTTTTTTCCTCATCAAGAATGGTTGCGATAATATTGGCCGCAATAATGTCCGCCACCAGATCAGGATGACCTACTTTGACGCTTTCTGATGAAATCTGCATACGTTTTCTCCTCACAGAATTTTTTGAGCGGGCTTAAAACAAAAAACCCGCGCCAAAGCACGGGTTCAATTTTCTCATTGATTATCAGTGCTTTAGCACATTTATAGAGCGGAGCAATTTACTTTTAAATCACCGCTTTGCCGGAAACTCTAGCATACAACTCCATAAAATCAAGCAAAATTTCTTCCTTGTACCCTGTCAGACTACAGCCTAAACGCCTATAGCCCATTATTTTTCACATATCCACCTGCTGCGGCGCCAGTTCCCGTTGCGCGTAATCCACATGAATTTGCTCTTGCACGAATAAAGCAAATAAATCCGAGTCAATGTGGTGATCCTTCACCATCTGTTTCATGATATGTATGGCCTCCGACAGAGTCTTGCCTTTCTTGTAAGGCCTGTCCTTCGCCGTCAGAGCCTCAAAAATATCGGCCAGGGCGATGATGCGCGCCTGCAGCGGAAGATCATCCCCTTTGAGTCCCAGCGGGTAGCCGCTGCCGTCGAGTTTTTCATGATGAGCAGCGGCATATTCGGCAATTTTACGCAGCTTTCTCGGAAACGGCAGTTTGGAGAGCATTTTATACGTGATGGCGGCGTGATTGTTAATGATGGTCCGTTCTTCATCATTGAGCGTCCCGCGGCGAATGCTCAGATTGTAAATTTCATCTTCCGACAAAAGCGGCAGGGTCTGCGCGCTCATACGCCATTGCCGGCCGGCGATCTTTTTGATGCGCTCAATCATTTCATCGCGGGTGAATTCACTGCCGTAATTGACATTCACCAGAAACTGATATTCTTCATCCAGCGCCCGAATCTCGCTTTCCACTTCTCTGCCCGAAAGGCCGGATGTGTTTGTCCTGGCGGTCATCATCGCCGACTGATATTCGCGTTTGAGCAATTCAAATCGTTTCCCGACATCCTCAATCCGGTCGTAGACCTTTTCCAGTTTGGTGGATTTATCCACAACATGCTCCGGTGTCGTAATCTTGCCGACATCATGCAGCCAGGCGGCCATATGCAGCTCTTTCATTTCGTTTTCCGAAAAATACACTTCCGCGAAAGGACCGGCTGGTGCCGCGTGAACCTTTTCGGCGATCATCATGGTCAGATCCGCAACCCGGCGCACATGTCCGCCCGTGTAGGGAGATTTTTCGTCAATGGTCATGGCAATCGTTTTAATAAAGGCATCCAAGAGATTTTCCAGATCGTTGATCAGCATGTTGTTGGTCAGCGCCACCGCCGCCTGTGAAGCCAGAGACATGGCCAGTGACTGGGCGTGTTCCGAATAGCTGATGATTTGGTGCGACTCCGGATCCTTGGCGTTTAAAAGCTGCAAAACGCCGATGATGTCGTTATCGTGGTTGCGCATGGGGACAACCAGCATGGACTTTGAGCGATACCCCGTTTCCGAATCAAAATAACGGGTGCCTTCAAAATAAAACCCTTTGGCATGGTAAACATCGGGAATGTTGATGGTATCGCCGGTGATGGCTACATACGCGGAAACATGGGCGTGATTGGGCCTGCCGTCCACGCCGATCAGTTGAACAGGCGGCCAGGTGATGCTTCTGCCCTTCCCCCCCATATACAATTTCAGGGATTCATTTTGAACAAGCGCGAAATGGAGCTCCTTGAAATCGTCGGACATCATGTACAGCGTACCGCCGTCCGAATGGGTAATGGCGCGCGCTTCGGTCAAAATAATTTCCAGAAGGCGGTTGATGTCCTTTTCGGCTGATAGCGCCACGCCGATTTCCGTCAACCGCCGCACATGGTCGGCATCGAGTGTTTGAGTTTTACTTTGTTTATGTCCCGTCATCGGATTCGCGCCTCCCGCGCTCAACGAATGATAATTAAAGGAACTTCCTTTTCCAGTTTTTTGGCCATGCTTAAAAACTCTTCATCCGAATAGGTTTTATCTCTGAAAAACCTGCCGGACAGCGACTTGGCCGCCTGGTATTTTTGCAGAACATACCGCTTCGCGCCTTTGATTTCCTGTGCGATGGCAAAAATATCCCTGGGGGCAAGTTGCGAGGAGAGCACCGTTGTGCGGAATTCATGCGGTATTTTTGATTTAATGACCATTTGAACGCTCTTGCGAATATCTTCCACATCTACCGGCGCATGCACGATGCTCGCATACTTTTCCAGCGGCGCTTTCATGTCGAGTGAAACAAAATCCAGTAATTTTTCGTTCATTAAACCGGCCAGGATATCCGGATGAGACCCATTGGTGTCCAGTTTTACGAAATACTTCATCTTGCGAATTTTCCGGATAAAGGCAGCCAGGTCTTCCTGAAGCGTCGGCTCTCCGCCGGAAATAGTGACGGCTTCGAGCTTCCCTGTCCGCGTGCCAAGGAAATCCAGAATATCTTTTTCCGGCAGGCACGGCTGATATAATTTCGGATCGACCAACTCCGGATTATGACAATACGAACAACGGAAATTGCACCCCTGCGTAAATACGACGGCGCTGATTTTAGCGGGGTAATCGATCAGGGATACTTTTTGCAGACCGCCTATCTTCATCATTTACTGAAGCCTGAATACCTGACGGGAATCGAACTCTTCCTGTTTGCCTTTATTCCATTGTTTGACCGGCCGCAAATAGCCCACAACACGGGAATACACTTCGCAGGATTCTTTGCAGGTCGGACATTTTTCCACTTCGCCTTTGATGTAACCGTGCGACGGACAAACGCTGAAGGTCGGCGTAAAAGTAAGATAAGGTAAGCGATAACTGGAGCAAATCTTGCGGACAAGGGATTTGACCGCCGCGGGATCATCCACGCGCTCGCCGGCAAAGGTATGGAAAACCGTACCGCCGGTGTATCGCGTCTGAATTTCATCCTGCAAATCCAGAGCTTCAAAGACGTCGTCCGTGTAGTTTACCGGCAGTTGCGTGGAATTGGTGTAGTAGGGTTCGGCATTTTTGGACTTGCCGTCGCTGGCGCAGATGATGTCCGCGAATTTTTCCCGGTCCAGGCGCGCCAGACGGTAGGACGTTCCTTCCGCCGGCGTGGATTCCAGATTGTAGTTGTTGCCGGTTTCCTTCTGATAGGCGATCAGCCGGTTGCGCATGAAATCCAGCACGGTTTTGGTAAACGTCTGTCCTTCGGCAGAAGCGATATTGGTGCCCAGCAGATTGAGGCAGGCTTCATTCATCCCGACCAGGCCGATGGTGGAAAAATGATTTTTCCAGTATTCATTGAATCGCTCCTTGACACCGCGCAGGTAATATTTTGTATAGGGGTAGAGATTGCCGTCGGTGAATTTCTCCAGGACTTTGCGTTTGGTCTCCAGGCTTTCACGCGCCGTGTCCATTAACCTGCCAAGCCTTTCCAGAAAATCCTTTTTGGATTTTGCCAGATAGCCGATGCGCGGCATGTTGATGGTGATAACGCCGATGGAGCCAGTCAAAGGATTCGATCCGAAAAGGCCGCCGCCGCGCATCTGAAGTTCGCGGTTGTCGATGCGCAGACGGCAGCACATACTGCGCGCATCCTCCGGATTCATATCCGAATTGACGAAATTGGAAAAATAGGGAACGCCGTATTTGGCTGTCATCTCCCAAAGATCGTTCATCTTGGGGTTATCCCAGTCAAAATCTTTCGTCACACTGTACGTGGGAATGGGAAAGGTAAATACTCTGCCTCTGGCATCGCCTTCGGCCATCACCTGTAAAAAGGCCTGATTGAATAAATCAAGCTCGTCTTGAAAGTCTCCGTAAGTTTCTTTTTGAGGCTGGCCGCCGATGATGACATGCTGAGTGGCGTAATATTTGGGAACCGTCAAATCCAGCGTGACATTGGTAAAAGGCGTCTGGAAACCGACGCGCGTAGGCACGTTGATGTTGAAGATGAATTCCTGAAGCGCCTGCTTAATTTCCTTGAGGCTCAATTTATCGTAGCGGATAAAAGGCGCCAGAAGCGTGTCAAAATTGGAAAAAGCCTGAGCGCCCGCCGCCTCCCCCTGAAGCGTGTAAAAGAAATTGACGACCTGCCCTAAAGCACTGCGCAGATGCTTGGCGGGCTTGCTTTCCACTTTTCCCGACACGCCGCGGAATCCCTGCAGGAGAACATCATACAAATCCCACCCCACGCAGTAGACAGACAAAAGGCTTAAGTCGTGAATATGAAAATCGCCTTCGGTATGCGCCGTTCTTATTTCCGGAGTGTAAATTTCATTGAGCCAGTAGACTTTGCTCACCTCGGAGGAAATGTAGTTATTGAGCCCCTGGAGGGAATAATCCATATTACTGTTCTCGTTGATCTTCCAGTCCGCCTTTTTCAAATACTGATCGACCAGGTCCACTTCCATCTTATTGGCGATGTCGCGCAGGCGGGAATGCTGATCGCGATAGATGATATAGGCCTTGGCGGTTTTACGGTAGGGGGATTGCAGCAGGACTTCCTCGACGATATCCTGAACTTCTTCAACCGACAGAATTTTCCCGTTAAAAAGCTGTTCGGAAAGACTGAGCACCTTTATCGTAAGCTTCCTGGCTTCTTTCATGTCAAATTCATCCGTCGCCGCTCCCGCCTTGGCAATGGCATGCGTAATTTTTTCTGCATTGAACTTGACCAGTCGCCCGTCTCTCTTGCGAATTTTGGTATTCATGAAAGCCCCCTCTATGACAGTGGATTAATAATGATTGACGCCAATAGCATCCCCTATTTACGCAATATATTGGGGTTGGAGCGGATATTACCACTACATATAGGTGGCTTCAAGTAAAAAGTTACTTTTTCGAAAAATAACCGCCGGTCATGTTTGAGTTGCATTTTATCTGGAGCCGGTTTATGACTTCTGGACTAAAAAAAGGAAGGCCGCCCTTGAAAATTGACATAAAGAAATTATCAACCGTAAAAGGATTCCTGGATGAAAAAGAGGCCCAAAGGCTCTTTGATCTGGCGCTTGAAGCGAGCCGTCTTGCTCCCTGCCTCGAAATTGGCAGCTACTGCGGAAAATCCGCCGTCTTTCTGGGCTCGGCCTGCAAAGAAAATAACGCCGTCTTATTTTCCGTCGATCATCATACGGGTTCTGAAGAACAACAGCCGGGACAGGAGTATTTCGATCCGGACCTATTGGATCGGGAAACGGGCAAAATCAACACACTTAGGTTGTTTCGCAAAACGCTTGATGATTTTGATCTTGCCGACACGGTTGTGGCGGTCATCGGCCGCTCCGAAATTACCGGCCGCGCCTGGAGGACACCGCTTGGTCTTCTCTTTATTGACGGCAGCCACGCCTATGAATCCGTGCTAAACGACTATGAAATCTGGGCCGGACACGTTCTGCCCGGAGGCTATCTTGTTTTTCACGACATTTTTCCTGATCCCTCTGAGGGAGGCCAGGCGCCTTACCTCGTTTATCAAAAGGCCGTCGCCTCAGGGCAATACGACGTTTTTCCGCTTTTTAAATCACTTGGGGTTTTGAAGAAGAAGCCTATGTAACCAAAACTAAATACCTGGATGATGCCCGACATAACACCATGATCAGGTAACCGGACAGGTTGTCGCCTTTCCCTGTAATTCTTCGACAACGTTTTTGAACATTTCACGATTTTTTTCGTTTAATTCCGAAAGAATCAGATGGGCCTCATAAAGCGTCGCAGCCAGATGGGACCGGTCGGTTTCACAGACCGTCATCCGGTCGGCGTCTCCCATCCCTCCCCCGTTAGCATTACAGATATTGAAAACGGTATCAAAGCCAACGCTTTCAAGAATTTTATTGATGTCCTCATGTGAAGAAAAGATACTTACTTTCCGGTCAAAACGGCGGCGGATGTAATTGGCAATCTTCGCCAGAAGCCCCAGGCATGTGCTGTCGATCATTCTGGCCTCCGTCAGATCAATCACAATATCGCTGAAATCGGCCTTCGCAAACAATCGTTTCAGAAATTCATCAAACGAACAGCCCAGTTGATAGCGAACTTCTCCTATCAACTTGATCACATAGGCGTCTTCATGTTTAGCATAGTAAACAGCCCCGTTTTCCATCATCTGGCCCTCCGGCTGATAAGCAACATGGCGATATCATCCGGCAGGTTGTCCGCGCCTTCAAGGGCCAGCCTGCAAGTCAGGTCTTCCATGGTCAGATTGTCTCCCACAGGGAGCTCAAGCAGATGGGTTTGCTTCTCATCAAGCGTCTTTTGAGGGAGAATTTCCAGCACGCCGTCTGAAAACAAAAACAAATCAAACCGCTTTGGCAGCTCCAGAGTATAGGAGTAATATTGGGCTTCCTCAAAAAGTCCGACGGGTAATCCGTTGCGTTCAATAAAGTACGGAGAGTCTCCATCGCTTAAGATGGGATAAGGAAATTGTCCGCCGTTGGAATAAACAAGCGTATTGTCGCGGGCGTTAAGAACGCCGTAAAACATGGTCAGATACTTTTCCAGATTCTCGCCCAAGAGCACTCGATTCAGGTTTCTGAGCGTAACATCAGGTTTCAGGATATCCGCCTTATTTCTGTCTTTGACATATTTTTCCACGTAGCGATGCATGTGGCTGCGCAACAGGATCGTCATCAGGGCAGACGAAACGCCATGCCCAGATACATCCGCCATGAAAAAACCGAAGTGATCGGCGTCCAGACTGAAGTAATCGACAAAATCGCCGCTCAGATAGAGGGAAGGATAAAGCGCCCAGCTGAAGGAATAGTCGCCCCTGGTCTGATGATTGTCCGGCAGAAGATGAAATTGCATTTTGCGCGCCGCCGTCTCGTCTTCTTCCAGCTTGCGCAGGCTTTCGGTCAGTTTCAGGTTCACGGCTTCCAGGTGCTCGCGGTGCTCGCGATTTTCCCGGATGAGTTTCGACCGCTCCATGGCTTTTTGCACGCTGTGCTGAATGACGCTGATGTCTTCAAACGGCTTGGTGATGTAATCCCATGCGCCCAGCTTGACGGCTTCGATGGCATCCGTAATCCCCCCCATGCCGGTTACGACAATCACGGGTTTCTCGGGAAATTCCCTGGTCACGGTTGCCAGAACTTCCAATCCGTCCACCTCGGGCATGCGCAGATCCGTCAATACCAAATCGGGATGTTCCAGGCGGCACTTCTCAATGCCGACACGGCCGTTTTCTGCCTGAAGAACATCGTAGCCCAGAATGCAAAGTAAACTGGTGATGACGTCCCGGACCATATCATCATCGTCGATTGTTAATATCTTTATTTTTGAATCCATAAAGATAACATCCTGTCTTGCGATGATTGCCGTTTAGCGAGTTATTGATACATCAAGTAAAATCAACCAGATAATGCGAAAGAGACAAACCGTTTGTGTCGGAAAGTATAGAGGAGAGCGTTACCGGATGTCAAGAGAATCTTGTTTACGCCCAGCGCCAGGTTAAGCCTTTTTCATTTTCTCCGGCCGTGATGAATCCACGGGAAATAAAATCTTTGACCGTGTTTTCAATTAAGCGCGGATCGCCGGAAATCTCTTTTTTCAACCGCTCGGCCAGGATATTCCGGGCGGCGTCACCACCTCCATTGAGCGATGCGGCATCGATAAATCCCAGCTTTTCAATCAGGTCTTCCTTGAGCAGGGCAAACGTGATGTGCATCCGGTAATGCCCTTCCACGCGCAGGTCGTCGTAGGGCTTATTTTTACCGGTTTTATAATTGTCCAGCACCTTCTGCCAGTGGCCGTTCATTTCATTGTCATAGACGGCGACAAAATCGCGGATGTCCTGCGGCGTCACGCCTGACGTGCGTACAATCGCATCGTTGGCGTCGTATTTTGACCAGTCCCGCGTCAGAATTTCCAGATCGTAGTTTTCCAATTTTTCACAAAGCGTCGTTCCGGGAAACGGCGCCAGATAATGGTAGCCGAAAAGGATTTTAAGTGATTCGGCAAACGCACCTGTCTGACGGAGCGTTTCTTTCGTCTCTCCCGGCAACCCCACCATAAAGGACGCGTGAGGCAGCATCCCCGACTGTTTACATATTCTTATGGCCTCCGTCGCCTGTTCAAGTTTGATCCCTTTTCGCACCCGTTTGAGCATTTCCGGAACCCCGGATTCAATGCCGAAACTGATGCTGTCGCAACCCGTGGCGGCCATCACATCGAACATTTCCTGGTTGACGGTATCCACGCGTGCAAAGGCGCTCCAGGCAAATTTCAGGTTTCTGTCTTTGATGCCGTTGCAAATTTCCTTGACGCGGTTTGTGTCGGAGGCGAATAAATCGTCGGCGATATTGATGCGATCAAATCCCAGGGAGAGAATTTGCTCTATTTCATCGAGCACCCGTTGCGGATTGCGGCGGCGCACTTTCGAGCCGACCATTTTCCGCCCCAGACAAAAGATGCAGCCGTGCGGGCAGCCCCGGCCCGTAATCATGCTGACCGGATAGCCAAACGCCCGATAGCGCGAAATCGGTAAAAGATTCCTTGCCGGCAGGGGAATGCTGTCCACATCCATAATAAAA
Organism: uncultured Smithella sp.; assembly: GCA_964525155.1. Taxonomy (GTDB): domain Bacteria; phylum Desulfobacterota; class Syntrophia; order Syntrophales; family Smithellaceae; genus UBA8904. Next base: position 29,534 of record CAZGDK010000005.1, read on the forward strand.
TCCCGCCGTCCGTTGTTAACAATCTCTTTTGTGTCTCGATAGGCAATGCCCTGAACATGGCGCCATTTGTTTTTCTGATGAATAAGAGGCGCGAATTCGACGATGGTATCATCCGCCTCGCCAATGAATATCACATCAATTTCCGGATAAGTGTTGAGCGTTTCCTCCACGGTGAAGGAGACATGCGGCCCGCCCATCAGAGTGAGTAGGTCCGGATTGATGCTTTTTACATCCCGCAAAATCCGCTGCGCATCGTAAAAATTCATCGTGACCGACCCCGCGCCTACGGCGTCGGGTTGAAATTCCGCCAGCTGCGCGGCCAGCTTTTCTTTGGAATAGCAGGAAATGATGTAGTCGAAGACGCGCACGTCGCAGCCCGCCTTTTCAAAGGCGGCGGCAACATAAGAAATACCCAGCGGGGGCGAAGGAAATTCTTCCAAAGGATAGGGAGCGGCAACAATGGCAACACGCATGACTAATCTCCTTTACGCGGAAACAGGCTGGCCCGAATCCATCCCGGAAGAGAGTTTTTTTCCCGTCGAATCCGTTCAACCATATCAAAATATTTATTCAATTTGTCCGGATCGGACATCCATTGCGATCGTTTTCGAATTGGCTTTTCCGCGTCGAGATACTTCACAACCGCAGCCGGATTGCCGGCGGCTATGGCATTGGCGGGAATATCCCTGGTGACGATGGAGCCCGCGCCGATAACGGCATTTTCGCCGATATGAACCCCCTTGCAGACCATGACGCTGTCGCCGATCCACACATTGTCTTCGATCGTCACTTCCTCGGTGCTTCCAATCTGGGCGCTGCGGTCATAAAGACCATGCCAGTCCGCATCAGTGATGCAGACATTCTGCGCCATCATGCAGTCATCGCCGATGGTAATGGATGTCGCTGACAAAACGCGCGTTCCCGGACAGATCAGACAATAACGGCCGATTTTAATTTTTCCGGATTGTTCATCGGTCATCCAGCAGGTAAGCCGGATGCGTTTATCTTGGGTGGCAATGAGCGCGGTATAGTCTCCGACAGAGACAGGGCCGCCGTATATTTCCACCGCCCAGGGCTTCATGAACATCAGGCCTTTGCCGAAATGTTCGCACTGCGGCGCCAGGAAATGATTTGCATACCATTTTTCAAATTTATGGCTTAACCATTTCAGGTAGTATGGACGGTGATCTTTTATCAATGTTCTAGATGCGCTCCCGCCAGGATTGATGGTTGAAAAGATTTGCCGCGGGAGTAATTTTATTGAGGGCGTCCCAGGCCATAATTACGGCCGCCGCCGTCCAGCTTGTTTTTTCTTCCGGCCAGATCACGGTGTCGGGAAACGTTACCCCCATCCAGTAGGAGCCGTCCGGGTAGCGCTTGTCGCCAAGCCAGCTGAAAATCGCTTTCGCTCGCGTATAGTCCTCAATAGCAGCAAGCGTAAGAATCAGTTCGGAGGTTTCCGCCATCGTCACCCAAGGCCGGTCGCTGACACAGCGCACCCCCCAGTCCGGCACGACAAACTTATCCCAGAGATGGTCAATGCGTTTTTTAGCCTCTTCTCCGCATACCGCGCCGCATAAAACCGGATAGTACCAGTCCATTGAAAAGCGGGATTTGATCATGTTAAATAAATCCGGCCGGTTTTTGATCGCTTCGCCAAGCGCGTCCATGGCTTTGCGCCAGGCCGGTTTTCTTTTGCCCAGAATCCTCGCCATCGCCAATGCGCACTTGAAACTCAGGTAGATTGAGCTGCATCCCGTGAGAAGCGCCATCCGGTCAATAAGGCCTTCTTTATTGCGCGCCCAGTAAATCTCGCCTTCGGGCGCCTGCATGTTGACGGCATACTGGATGCCGCGCGTCACGGACGGCCACATGGTCTTCAGAAATTGCAGGTCTTTAGTAATGAGATAATGGTGGTAAACACCCACGGCGATATAGGCCGCAAAATGCGTTTCCTTGCTGGAATTGATAATTTCGCCGTTTTGAATTTCCGACCACCAGCTTCCATCTTCCAGTTGCGTGTCCACCAGCCACTGATAAGCCTTTTCGGCTTCCCTGGAAAACCCGGCGATGCTCAAGCCCATCGCACTTTCGATGTGGTCCCAGGGGTCCGTTTTGCCTCCGACCGACCACGGAATTTCGCCGTTTTCCTTCTGCATGGAGGCTATAAATTCGGCAACTTTTTCGACCTCAACGGGTTTCACGGCTTCGCTTACCGATACGTTCAATTCCATGCGCTCATCCTTTTTTCAGGTAAAATACGATGCTTTTTCCAATCAACGGATTCAATACTTCTTCCAGAATCCGCACTGCTTTGGGCTTGCAAAACATATCCCACACCAGAAACTTATGGTACAGACGAACGAAAACATTTTCGTCGTTTTTAAGGCCGACCAGGCATTTAAGCCACCAGTATGGCGCATGCAGCGCATGCTTATAGTTGATCTTCCAGCATTGCATGCCGTGACCGGACAACATTTTCTTCAGCTTCTTTTTTTTGTAAATGCGGATATGACCGCCCTCATCTTTGGAATATTGAGAAGAAATCAGCCAGCAGATTCGCTCGGAAAAATAACGGGGGACACTGACAACCAGATTCCCATTCGGTTTCAACACGCGGACAAGTTCCTGAAGCGCGGCTTCATGTTCCGGGATATGTTCTAATACTTCCGAGCAAATAACACAATCAAAAGATTCGGATTCAAAAGGCAGGGCGGTAATATCGCCGCAGGTGACCAAAACGTCATGAGACAGGGGGGACGTCATATTTTTCAGGGTTTTCAGCGCTTCAGCCACATCGGAGGGATTGCGGTCAATGCCGAAAATAATAAGGTCCGGAAGATTGGCAAGAGCCCGTAAATGTCGACCGTTGCCACATCCCGCGTCCAGAACCCGCATGCCGGGTTTCAGTTTCAGTTCATGAAGATCGACGGTAACCATTTATTGCCTCGCGGTAGACATCTGCAACTTCCTGCGCGGCTTTCTTCCAGCTGAAAACCGAATTGACGCGGGCAAGCCCCGCTTGCGCGTACTTTTTTCTATCGTCGGGAGAATCCATCAAGCGCTCAATAGCGCGGGCCAAAGCCCCCGCATCCGCGGGCGGAACAATCAGGCCCGCATCGCCCACGACTTCCGGCAAAGCGCCGCCGGAGGTGGAAATAAGCGGCACGCCGCAGGCCATGGCCTCCGCCGCGGGAATGCCGAATCCTTCATAAAGCGACGGCACGACGGCAATCGTCGATTTGGCGTAGTAATCGGCGAATTCCTCATTGGCGATGCGTCCGGTAAA